>JAEUQE010000150.1:16981-21693 GCA_016789785.1 Bryobacterales bacterium | reverse complement strand
ACGGCCGCGAATGGCAATCCCCGCAACAGTCGTCTCATGATCACTCCTCAGTAAAGTTTTCCAGGCCGGTTTGCGGCCTCACTGCTGTAAGCGCACTTCACCGAAGTTCGGGATCATTTCAAATTGAGTCAACCGGACGTCTCACTGTGTATACTGCAAGCATCGGAACCCCGCTCCCGATGTGCGGAGTTGGAGTCGTCAAGACGCGACACCGATCCACGAGAGGAGTTTGCTCAGCAATGAAAATGACAGCAACGAAAATGACAAGGCGGCAAGGGTTGCAGGCAGCGGCGGGACTCGCCGCCGCGGGAGCACCGGGCCTGGGTGCTGGACTGAGTGCGGCGGCGCCTTCCACCATCGGTGGCAGCGCATTGGGCGCGCCACGCCGCCTCACGCGTACCGGCGGCGGAATTCAATTCGCCACCATGAACTCGTACCGCGTCGACCACAAGGCGCGGATCAGCAAACAAATCGGGGTGAACTACGCCATCTGCGGCGCAGGGTTGGGCCGTGTCGCGAAGAGCGAATATGAAGCCACGCTCGCAAAAATGAAAGCGGATTTCGCATCCATCGGAATTGAAGTCGCCGGCGTGGAGAGCCATCCCGTTCCAGCAGAGAAGATCAAACTCGGCGAACCGGGACGCGACGAAGAAATCGAGAATTACATCGCCGCCATCAAGGCGCTGGGCAACGTCGGCATCAAGGTGCTCTGCTACAACTTCATGGCGGGCCTCGGCTGGTATCGCACCCAGGTGGACCGCAAAGGCCGCGGCAATTCTCTCCTCACGGACTTCGATCTGGCAGCCGCCAAAGCACAGGGGCTCACCAAGTGGGGCGAGGTTCCGGAAGAAAAAATCTGGCAGAACATCGAGTACTTCCTGAAGGCCGTGATTCCAGTGGCCGAGAAAGCCGGCGTCATGATGGCGCTGCATCCCGACGACCCGCCGCTCTCACCTCTGCGAGGCATCGGCCGCATTGTCACGAGCGCGGCGAACTACCGCAAGATCATGAATCTCGTCCCGAGCCCGGTGAACGGCGTCACCTTCTGCCAGGCCAACTTCATCGCGATGGGCGAGGATTGCGTTCAACTTGTCCGCGAGTGGGGCAAGCAGAAGAAGATCTTCTTCGTCCACTTCCGCGACATCGCAGGCACTCGCGAGCACTTCACCGAAACGTTCCACGATGAAGGGCAGACCGACATGGTGAAGATGCTGAAGACTTACCATGAAGTCGGATTCAAGGGCCCCATGCGTCCCGATCACGCGCCGACGCTGGATGAAGAAACCAATGACCGGCCGGGCTACGCGATTCAGGGCAAGATCTTCGCGATCGGCTACATGAAAGGCGTGATGCAGGGGCTCGGGCTTCCTTACGCCTGAGCTGCGATGGCGGTGCGGAAGATGGAGATCACAGTCAGAGAATTCGCTCAGCGGATGATCCCGCTTGTGGCCTTGCTGGCCGGAGTGGCGCACGCAAGGGAACTCTACACGTTCGAATCCACCACGGATCTCGCCGCACTGCGGCCGGGAAATGCGCAGGCGGCCGTATGCAGCGAGGGCGTGACCGAGGGCGCAAACGCGCTGTGTGTCGATTTCCAACCCTCGCAATGGCCGCAGGTGCTGTTTCGCCCCGCTGCACCCTTCGACTTTCGCGAAGCCGGCGAACTCGCCGTGGATCTCACCAATCCCGGCGAGGAGTCCGTGACGTTCCGCATCCGTATCGACGACGATCTGCGCGCCGATGGCACGCGCTATTGCCGGACCGCAGTTGGAACCATCGCGCCGGGCGCCACACAGACGTTCGCCTTCCGCTTTGATACCGCCGGTCCCATGACCTGGGGCATGCGCGGGCTGCCATCGCATCCGGGAACCACCGCGATGACGGAAGGCCCGCCCACATGGAGCCTGAACTTCAGCAACATCGTGCAGTTCCAGATCTTTCTCAGTTCGCCGCCACGCCCCGTGCGGCTGATCGTCGACAACATCCGCTTGCGTCCTCAGGCTTCGCTCGAAGGGATTGCCGACCGGTTTGGCCAGTTCAGCCGCATCGAGTGGCCGGGAAAGCTGGGTTCCGAGGAGGAGTTCGAGCAGCGCCGCGCCGCCGACGCCGCGGATCGCGAGGCGCACCCCGTACCGGCGGATCGCGACCGTTTCGGCGGCTGGTTGGAAGGTCCGCGCCTGGCCGCGACCGGGTTCTTCCGCACCGAAAAGGTCAACGGCAAGTGGTGGCTGGTGACGCCCGAAGGGACACTATTCTTCTCACTTGGGCCGACCGGCATCCGCACCGGTGACACGACATTCACCACCGGCCGCGAGTCCATGTTCCAATGGCTCCCGCAAGAGGGCGAGCCACTGCGGCGCCACACGTCCTACGTGACCGGGGCTGTGCAGGGCCCCATCCGCGAAGGGCGGGCCATGAACTTCTACGGCGCCAACCTGGAGCGGCGGTATGGGCCGGACTTCTTCACCGCATGGTCAGAGACGGCTCTCGCGCGCCTCGCTTCCTGGGGATTCAACACCATCGCCAACTGGTCCGATGACCGGCTGTTCGGGCGATCCGTCCCCTACGTAGTGCCGGGTGGAGTGTCGGGAACGCACAATCGCATTCCGACCGGGAACGGAAACACCATCCACGATCCGTTCGATCCGCGCTTCACCACCAACGTGCGAAACAGCGTGCGCACGCTGGCGCAACGCTTCCGCGACGATCCGTTCTGCCTGGGCTGGTTCGTCGACAACGAACTGAGTTGGGGATCGAACATCGCGGTGGCGACGGGCACGCTCTCCCAGGCCCTGAGCGGGTCGCCTGCACGGATGGCGCTGGTTGGTCAGCTACGCGAGAAGTATGGCGAGGTGGCCCGCTTGAATGAGGCATGGGGAACCACGTTCGCGACCTTCGAAGCGGTGGCGGCGCCGGCGGCGATGAATGATCGCGCACGTTCGGATTTCACGGCCTTTGCGCGCCTGCACGCGCGAACCTATTTCCGGATCGTGCGTGAGCAACTGCGCGCGGAAGATCCGAACCATCTCTACCTCGGTGTGCGCTTTGCCGGCTCCGCGACGTCCGAGGTCGCGGATGCGTGCGCTGAGTTCTGCGATGTCATCAGTTACAACATCTACCAGCGGCGCATCGAGCCCGCGCGGTGGAATTTCTTGAATGCCTACGACAAGCCCGCAATCATCGGCGAGTTCCACTTCGGCGCGCTCGACCGCGGGATGCTGCACACAGGCCTGGTAGCGGCGTCGACTCAGCAAGAGCGCGCGGCGGCCTACGCTGAATACGTTCGGTCTGCCCTGGTGCACCCGGCGTTCGTCGGAGCGCACTGGTTCCAATGGGTCGATCAGCCGCTGACCGGACGCACACGCGACGGCGAGAACTACAACATCGGACTGGTGACCATCATCGACGACCCGTATCCGGAGATGATCGAAAGCGCTCGTGCGGTGCACGCCGAAGCCTACCGTTTGCGCTGCGAGCCATAACGCGTCCGGCGAAAACCGCGGAACGGAGAGCGGACCTTACCGAGCGAGACCGAAGGTCAGGATCGTGGATCCGGCGGCGATTGAGACATACTGCTCTCCATCAATCGAGTAAGTCATCGGCGACGTCTTGATGGTGGCATTCAGCGGCATCCGCCACAACGTTTTGCCGTCGCGTTCGTCGGCGGCGAGAAAGTAGCCACTCGGATCACCATAGAACAACAGACCGCCCGCCGTGCCGAGAATCCCGGCCACACGCTTGCCGTCAATCGGCCCCACCTGCGGGATCTCCCACTCGATCTTGCCGGTCTCGATATTCAGAGCACGCAGATACTTACGCCCCGGCTCCACCGGCGGCAGCGGATTCTTCCAGTTGCGTAAACGCACCGTGCACGACTCAGTCGCCATCACATAGTAAAGCTTCGTCACCGGACTGAATGCCGTCCCATTCCAGTTGGTTGCATGATCGGGACAGGAAAGGTCGCCGGGTGGCAGCGGAACGGGGCGTCCGTCGGCGCCAATGCCGCTCGCCCAAGTGACACGGTGCATGAACGGCTTTGCCAGCAGTAACTTTCCGTTCGTACGGTCGAATACATAGAAAAAGCCGTTCCGGTCCGCGTGCAGCAGCAACTTGCGGGGCTGGCCTTGATACATCGCATCGACTAAGACGTTCGGTTCGGTCGCATCCCAGTCGTGAGTATCATGAGGCGTGAACTGGTAGTACCACTTCATCTTTCCGGTGGCCGGATCGAGTGCCAGCACACAATCCGTGAATAAGTTATCGCCCCCGCGCTGGCTGTCGTCGGAGTTGGGATACGGATTGCCGGTGGCCCAGTAGAGGGTATCGGTCTGAGGATCGTAGGACCCGGTGAGCCACGTCGATCCACCGCCGAGTTTGTAGGCCGTGCCCTTCCACGTCTCGATGCCGGGCTCGCCATCATCGGGTACGGTCCAAGTCCTCCATACTCGCTCGCCGGTCGTGGCCTTGTAAGCGTCAATGAAGCCGCGAATCCCCCAGTCGCCGCCGGCGACACCCGCAATCACCATATCCTTCACGATCAGGGGTGCGATGGTGCCCCCATATTTCTGGGGCTCATGCGGCATGGTGACTTCCCAGACCAGGCGGCCTGTCGTGCGATGCAGCGCGATCAGATGCGCGTTGTCGGTGACCATGTAGACCAGGTCGCCGAGGATCGCCACACCGCGATTCGTTCCGAGCGATGGATCGGAGAC
>JAEUQE010000150.1:0-16929 GCA_016789785.1 Bryobacterales bacterium | reverse complement strand
GGGTCGAGGGCGAAGACCTGGTTCGGTCCGGTGACGTACATGATGCCGCCAGCGACCAACGGCACTGTCTCCAGGCCGAAGTACCGCATGTTTTCGCGGAAGTAAGGCGTATCGGGCAGAAACTGTTGCCACAAGGGAATGGAGAAGGTCCACTTGAGTGTGAGTTTTCCCGCATTCGCAGCGTTGATCTGTTTGAGCAGGCTGTAACGGTTCCCGCTCAGGCTGCCATTGTAAGTGAGCCAGTCCGCAGGATTCGGACTGAGTAAGTCGGTGAACGTCACGCCGCCCGGCGCGGGAGGCTGGGGCGCCGCGGAAACATCCGGCTTCACGCCCGTCAGGCCGGAAAGGAATGCGAGCAGGTTCTGGACATCGGCCCCGGATCCGCGATAGGCCGGCATGTACGAGTTCCTTTCCTCCACGACGCGCACGGCGCCGTCCAGCGATAGCGGGTGGAGGCGGCCGTCGAAGGTCTGCAGCGAGAGATCGAATCGGGACCGGCTGCGAATGAACCCTCGCAGCGTACGCCCACCCCCGAGTTCCACCGTCGCGAGGCCGTAACCATTGGCGATGGACGCACCCGGCGTCACCATGGCGTCGCGAAGCTGGTCAACCGTCAACTCCCGCGCCACACTCGATAGATCGGGCCCGATCGCGGACCCTGCGCCCGCCACCATGTGGCACGACGAGCACTTCGCAGCGCCGAAAAACAGTGCGCGGCCAGCGTCGCGATCCCCAGGGACACTCACATCCGCGGCCGATGCATTCAGCGACACCACAAGCGCGACCAGGCCATCCACCGTCGCCTCCGGCAATGGGAACGCGGGCATTCCAGCCGATGGGACGCCCTTCACGATGATGTTGCGAATGCTCTGCGTGTTGCGACGGCGCAGCCGGGAGCTCCCCGATAGGCCCGGACCTTGCTGAGTCCCCCGTGCGTCCAGACCGTGACATCCCGCGCAGAGTTTGTCGTAAGTGGGGCGGATGTCCGCGGGGCTCTGCGCCCATGCGGGCAGCGCCACCGGGATCGATGCGAGTAGAAGAAGGAATCGCCGAGTCATTGGGGATTCCTGTAGCTTACACCAGAGTCTCAACCCGGCGGTTCCGGAGACGCGTGAAGCCTGGCCCCAGCTACTCTTCCCGCCAGCCGACAGGCAACCAAATCCAGAAAACCTCATGATTTGGCCGGAACATCGGCATGTTACCGCCGACGATTACAGTGCCCCTGCCAGTTCCAGCCAGCGGCTCAAAGCCCCGGTTTGTCAGTTGGGCCCCACTCAACGTCAGCGCCAGGCTGTATCGCTGTTCCGTTTCAGCAAAACCAAGCCCCCCACCGCCATGCTCGCCGCTTGAGACAAAGCGCAACGATTGTTCCACCGCTGAGTACGACCAGAATGCGACGGGCCAGTCATGCGACAGGACGAACTTCCCCTTGTCGATGCTCTTCGTGACACTGTTGTTGCGAACCTGAAACCGGCCTGAGAAGCCATGTACGACGTGGCGCTCGACCATCTTGTACACGTTCTTGTGTTTTTCTTCCGGGAGCGGAAGCGGACCATCCATGCGCAAGAAGATCCATTCGTCGTCTTTGAAGATCTTGATTTTCCAACTAAACATTTTGTTCCTCCTTTGATCTGCATCGCAAGCGCCGGAAGTCGCCTCATTGGTGAAGGTCCTTGCCGTCCTTGCCTGGTTTGGTAATCGAGGTTCGTATTGCGGTAATTGGGAGACGCGCTGGAAGAATCAGGACTTCACTTTTGGACTGAGGAGCACGATCTCCACGCGGCGGTTCCGCTGGCGGCCGTCCGGGTTGTCGCGGCCGTCGGGATAGGTGTTGGGGGCAATGGGTTTCGATTTCCCGAATCCGGCGGCCGTAATATCGGTATCTTTGACGTAGTTCCTACTTACCAGCCACCTCTTGACGGCATTGGCGCGACGAACGGAGAGGCCATTGTTGTAACTGTCTGAACCATGGCTGTCGGTATGGCCTTCCACCCGCGCCCGCCATCCGGGCAGAGACTTGAGCTTCTCGCCGATTTCCTTGAGGACATCGCCGGCCCCGGTAGTGAGACTGTCCTCGTTGAAGTTGAACAGCGCCTCGCCGCTGATGACGAGGGCGTCATTTTTCTGAACAATTCGCGCCGGCGTGGGCGTTTCCCGACGGGCGGGAGGAACGGCCCAGAAGCCCGGGCCGGGGTCTTTGGTGACCGCTCTCCAGGGCTCGGCCTCCCATCCGGCTCCGCGGATCATGCGGATCGACCACAGCCACGGCAACGCGTTCTCCACGGTAAAGTCGTGACCGCCGCCCATGATATTGCCGTAAATTCCTCCCTGCTGATATCCGTAACAAAACCTGCCGTTGGTGCCCCCGTTTGTTGCCGGATGATCGACTCCCATTCCGTCCATCACCACGGCAAGCTTGCAGAGCGGCGTTTGCAGAACGACGCCGATGTGCGCCAATCCAATCGCATGGCCGATCTCATGAGCGATTGTGTAGTACAGTTTGCCGCTGGGAGCGATCCATGGAATGGAATCGAGCGAGTCGTAAAGGCGCCAGTGGGAGCGGAAGCTGCCGCCATCCTTGGGGCCCTGAATGGTACCCGGGATCAGGTTGGCGACTTCGATCGCCGTGTGATAATCCTTGTCGGCCTTGAAATCGACGGCCAGTTCGCACCGCAGGTAAGGCCGCCAGATACTCAGTCCCTGGCGGACGTCGAAAGCGTCACAAGAGTCCGGCGGAATGAGCCAGAACTTGTCATTCCACATATTCGCCTGATTGCTGGCATCGCGAATGAACTTATGCCAGTCGGCCTGATTCCATGGCTGCGTCCAGAATGCTGTACCGCCGTTCAGGATCAGAGGCACGGGGCTTTGCGGAGCCTGCTTCAGGTTGACGCGGAGGTGAATCACCAACTTGAGTTGCTGGTAAGCATCCACGGGCTTGTACAGGGCCGCGTCGAACGTGGTAGGAACGCCGCCCGACCCGTAGGAGTCGGAGTCAAACCTGGAATGTGCGGCTGGAATCGGATGGTAGGCTATTGCCATCGTGTCCTCCTTGATCGGTTGGGGCGACTCGGCCGAGGACGCCCCCGTTCACCTCGTTATTCGTAGTTCACGGACAAAACCTGACACGGCGAATCACTTTTTTCTTCGACTGGGACGGATTGGGCCGGACGCCAGACATCCGGCCGCCGTCCGCCGGGACTGGCCGGGGATCGTAGATTTTCTGCAATACTGATCGAAAGAACTCCATGCGCCTATTGATCTGGATCCTGGTGAGTGCCGCTGTCCTGGGAGCGCAGAGCGCGCCGGTGCACGGCCGCCGTTACAACCGGTTGCTCATTCGCAACGCCATCGTCGTCGAAGGCAACGGGACGCCGGCATCGGGCCCCCGGGACATCCTCATTGACCAAAACCGCATCGCCGAAATCGGCCCCGCGGCCCGCAGAACACCCGCCGAAGCCTTCATCGACGCACAAGGAAAGTACGTGCTTCCGGGTTTCATTAACATGCACGGCCATTCCCACAACGAACGTGGGGGCATGGCGATGCCCATTGAGTATGTGCTCAAGCTGTGGCTGAGTTGCGGAATTACAACCGTTCGCGACGTCGGAGGCGACTTTGAACTTACAAAGAAGCTGCGCGACGGGTCGCGTGCCGGGACCGTCGTGGCCCCACGCATGTTCGTTTACCCCTTCTTTGGACGCCCTCGCGATCCGGCAGCCGCCTCCGCCAGAGTCCGCCTTCTCAAGGAGCAGGGCGCCGACGGAATCAAGATTGTCGGGATCCACCGCGACACAATGGAAGCGATGATGGCGGAATCGCACCGGCTGGGGCTCCGGGTCGCGCAACATGTCGGCGTGGAGGAAACCAATGCCGCCGATTGCATCCGGCTCAAAACCACGTCCATCGAACACTGGTATGGCATTCCCGACGCTGCCCTGCCCGACGCCGTGCAGAACTTCCCGCCTAGTTATAACTACGCCGATGAGGTCGACCGGTTCCGCTATGCCGGAAGGCTGTGGCGCGAGGCCGATCCCGAGCGTCTGCGGAAGGTCCTGTCGGGGATGGTGGAGGCAGGCATAGCCTGGGATCCGACCCTGAACATCTACGAGGCAAGCCGCGACTTACAACGCGCGGAGAACAAACCCGAGTTCCTGGATTATCTGCATCCGGCGCTCGCAGCGTTTTTCCGGCCAAGCCGCGACAATCACGGATCGTACTTCTTTGGCTGGACCACGGCGGATGAGGTTTATTGGAAGGAGAACTACCGGATCTGGATGAACGCGCTGCGCGAGTTTGCACGGATGGGAGGAACGGTTACCACCGGCGAGGACGCCGGTTACATCTATCAGATGTATGGATTCGGATATCTGCGGGAACTCGAGTTACAGCAGGAAGCCGGGTTCCACCCGCTCAAAGTCATCCAACACGCGACCGTGAACGGGGCGAAGGTGCTGGGCCAAGCCGAGCAGTTGGGCCGGGTGCGCGCAGGCTGGACCGCCGACCTGATTGTGGTCAACGGCAATCCCCTGGAGAACTTCAAAATCCTCAATCCGATGGGAACGGACTTACTGATGGACGGGAAATCAACCCGTGGCGGCGGCATTGAATGGACCGTCAAGGACGGCTATGCCTATCACGCGCCAACTCTTTTCAGGGAGGTGAAGGATCTGGTGAAACAGGCCCGCGCCCAGCAGGGTGGAAAGGCAGGAAGCAGCGCGCGATGAACGGCCTTGACTTTCAGCTTCGCACCCGCGTGGTGTTTGGCGCCGGCCAGTTTCACCAACTCGGCGAGTACGCCAGGGAACTGGAGTTTCGCCGTTGCCTACTGGTGTCCGACGAAGGCGTGCGGAAGGCGGGTTATGTCGATCGGGCGGTCCATATTCTCCACAAAGCAGGCATTGACACTTACTGCTTTCACGACTTCGGCGCGAATCCGGATACAAAAATGGCTGATGCCGGGCGCGAGTTCGCACGTCCGCATCACATTGACTCCATCATCGGCCTGGGCGGCGGAAGTTCCATGGATTGCGCCAAGGCAATCAACTTCCTCCTGACCAACGGTGGAACCATGAAAGGTTACTGGGGTTGGGGAAAGGCCGAGAAGCCCATGCTGCCGATGATCGGGGTGCCAACCACGGCGGGCACCGGCAGTGAGGCTCAGACTTACGCGCTGATTTCCGACGCCGAAACCCATGTCAAGATGGCTTGTGGTGATCCGAAGGCGGCGTTCCGCGTGGCGCTCCTCGATCCCGAGTTAGCCGCAACGGCGCCCGCGCAAGTAAGAGCCACCGCGGGGTATGACGCGATTTCCCACGCCGTGGAAACATGGGTTACTCAGAAACGCAACGCCATTTCGCTGAGTTTCTCCATGCAGGCGTGGCGTCTGCTGAACCGGTCGTTTGAGCGCGTGATGACGAAACCGGACGACGTGGAGGCGATGGGCGACATGCTGCTGGGGTCGCATCTGGCAGGGATGGCCATCGAGCAGTCGATGCTCGGGGCGGCACACGCGTGCGCGAATCCGCTCACCGCGCGATACGGCACCGTACACGGCACTGCGATTGGTCTGGTGCTGCGCCATGTGGTTGCGTGGAATGCCGCGGAAGTGGGGAGCCTCTATCACGATCTGCACCCTGACTTGGTCTCGCGTCTGGTTGACTTACTCGATTGCGCGGAATTGCCCGGACGGCTGCGCGACGCGGGAGTAGCGAGAGACGATTTTGACCAGTTGGCGGAAGCGGCCGCCCACCAATGGACTGGCCGGTTCAATCCGCGAAAGGTCGATGCAGCAGCGGCAAGGGAGATTTACGAATGCGCCTGGTAGCAAAGTTTGCGCGAGTAAGTGTACTGATCGCCTGCGTTACGCTGGCCGCGAACGGGCAATGGCCACAGTTTCGGGGGAATCCGCAACTTACTGGAGTGTCAACAGCGAAGATCGGACCACAGTTGAAAGTCCTGTGGACCTTTGAGGCGGGCGACGTGGTGGAGTCTTCACCGGTCATTGACAACGGCTCCGTCTACATCGGGTCGTCGACCGCGGAACTGATCGCGCTCGACCTTGCGACGGGCAAAGTGCGCTGGAAGTACAAGACGAAGGAAGGCGTCGGAGAGTCGACACCAGCAGCCGGCGGTGGGTTGGTCATCATTGGCGACTTAGTGGGTGTCGTTCATGGTGTCAACGCCAAGGACGGGAAAGCCGCGTGGACGTTCACGACCGGAAGCGAGATCAAGGCTTCCCCCGTGATCGTCGGAGACCGGGTGTTGATCGGGTCATACGATGGGAGCCTCTACTGCCTGCAGTTGGCGACTGGCAAGGAGATCTGGGTTTTCAAGACCAACGGGCCCGTGCATGCCACGGCGGCAGTCGACCAGGGACTTACATTCATCTCCGGCTGTGACGGGATTTTCCGCGCGATTCAGATCTCGGATGGGAAAGAGGTTTACTCCATCAAGACGGCGTCTTACATGGGTGCATCGCCGGCCATGATGGGGGATTTGAGTTTCGTGGGAACTTACGACAACGAGGTAATCGGGATTGACCGCCGGAAGAAGTCGGTGCTGTGGCGGTATCAGAATCCGACGCGAAAGTTCCCGTTTTACTCCTCCGCGGCGGTGTCGAACGGGCGGGTGTATCTCGGCGGCCGGGACAAGTTGGTGTATTGCTTCGATGCACGGACGGGAAAGCCGCTGTGGCAGTTCACGACCCGCGCCAGGGTGGAATCGTCACCGGCGATTGCCGGCGGGCACCTTTTTGTCGGATCGAACGACGGCAGACTGTACGTCCTCGAGTTGATGAAGGGCACGAAGGTATTTGAGTTCGAGGCGGGCGGGCCGGTGTCGGCGTCGCCGGCGATTGCGGATGGCAAAGTCGTGATTGCGACGCAGGATGGCAAGGTGGTCGCGTTGGGGAATTGACGGCCCGGTCGGGCAAGCGAGCCGGCTTCCGTCGTCGATCACGAGCCGACGCACACGGCTTCAATCCGGCTCCCCGAAAGCCTGAACCGATCCCCGGCCCTTCCAGCGAAGTCATGCCGCTCGCACCCCGACCGGGTGCTCGAGTTGTCCACTCTGAAGACGCCATCCGCATGGCCAAGCCGTTACTCGAAATCGCATCGGAGAGTGTCGCTTGCCGCGTGCGCAAATGGCCGCCCCGAAACGCCGGGCAGTGCCACCGCCGGACGTCCCCTTGATAGGGAACGCTCCAGGAGGTCTGCGCTGCCATGTGGGTTACTCAGGAGCCCGAAGACGTCCAAACTCCACGGCCGTTTCAGACTGGCGTTGAGCCACGCAGGACGGGTGGCGAATCCGAGGCCCTAAGAGCCACGGAGTCATCCATCTCACTCATGCACGGCGCGGGCCTGCTTTTGGCTCGGTGCAATCTCTCCGTAAAGATACGAAAAGGGCGGCCCCTGGTGAGGGACCGCCCTTTCAGACCTTATCAGCGAGACTAAGCGAGTAGCCGCAATCAGAACAGGAACTTCACGGTAAGTTGGATGTTCCGTCGCCCGACGCGGTTGTCCGCAAACCCGAACCGCGGACTCGTCATCCGGCCCTGCTCGTCAAAGTTCAGCCGGAGATTGGAATCGCCGCTGAGGAACGAACGGACAGGGTGGTTCGGGAAGTTAAACGCAGCCGCGCGGAACTCCAGCCGCTTCGATTCGGAGAATGCGAAGCTCTTGAACAGCGTGAGGTCCGTATTGAAGTAGGCCGGCCCGCGCATGTAGGGGAAAATGAGGTCTCCATTTACCCCAGGCCGGCCGCCCGACCCGGCAATGGGAGGGGCAAAACAAGCGCCGTTGGCGAACTGATTGGGTCCCAGGCTGGCGCGCGGATCACAAGTAACTCGCGGCATCACGCGAATCGCATCGGTCCCGAGCACGGCCGCTGCGTTGATCTGGCCACCGGGGCCCGCGGCGTTCAGACCGAAATTGCCGTCTTG
Source organism: Bryobacterales bacterium (assembly GCA_016789785.1). The sequence goes on along the minus strand of JAEUQE010000150.1, from coordinate 8,987 downwards.
CGAATTTTGCTGCAGGTTCGGGCCGCTCCATGCCTGAATTACTCCCGAAATCTGCCAGCCATTCACCGCGCCCTTGGCGAACTTACTGCCGGTCTTGACGAAGTTTGGCAGCGTGTAAACGTAGGTACTGGAGAACACGTGCGTACGGTCAAAGCCGAGCGGTCCGTAGTTATTGTCGAGATTGAAACCGTCCAGCACCTGGCCGATGCCCATCGCCTTCGACCACGTGTACGACAGAGTATAGAAGAAGTTACCGGCCTGGCGCGTGAGCGACGTCTGCAGCGAGTCATAGTTCGAATAGAAGTTATGGCTGAAGACGTTGAGCGCCTGGTACTGCCGCAGCGGACGGAAGTCGTTTGCGTTGCCAGTCGGATTCGCGAGCATGGCGCCGATCGGCACCTTGTTGACGTTGCGCAATTCGCCGTTGTTGATCAGGTTCCGGGTACGGTTCCCCACCCAGGCCACCTCGAGTAAGTTGCGGCCGCGCAGACGCTGGGAAATCGTGGCACTGTAACTGTGGGTTACATTCTGACGGTTGTCCGCCGCATCCACAGCTTCGCCGCCGAATACGAGGTCGCCCTGAGACTGGATCGCATCAATACCGGGGAGCGTCACACCACCGCCGACGTTGTAGCGCCGCACGCCGCCCGGCAGATCCATCGCGCCGGAGGCAAGCTGTGGGTCGTGGAACACGAAGGTCCCAAACCCGCCGCGGAACACGGTGGATCCGTTGCCGAAGATGTCGAACGCGGCGCTGATGCGAGGCGCATAGAACAACGGGCGTGAACCCCATCCGGCGAGAGAAACGCTCTTGTCCTTGGCGTTCCAGAGCACACCTGGGAACTGGCTTGCGGGGGCGTTCTGCGAGTAGGACTGCGGAACCCATGTCGCAATGCCGATACCGTTTCGGGCCGTCCAGGGCTGGATGTGCTGGAACCGCATGCCGTACTCCAGCGTGAAGCGCTTGGTAATCTTCCAGTTGTCCTGCGCGAAGAACGCGAACTCGCCCCATCCCATGTCGCGCACGATCTGGCGTGAGTTTTCCGTGTAGTCGCTCGCAAGACCGGCCACCATGTCGGCAAGTAAGTTCCCCGAATGGTTCCCATGCCAGGGCGAAAATTGAATCAGACCCGCCGACGGCTCATTTCCGGGCTGCTTGTTAACGACGTAGCCGTAATAACCACCGAATTTCATGGTGTGCGTCCCCACCACCTTCGACAGGTTATCGCTGACCGTGAACAGGTGCTTGGTGGCGAACAGGATCGGGTCGAAGCCGCCGGCAAGCCACATGCCCGCGGTAGGCGCCGCCCAACTCAGGAATCCAGGAATCTTGTCGTCCTGGCGGAAGATGCCGCGGTAAGGGAAATTGTTCGAGGCGCGGGTCATCTTCGAATAATCCTGATACTGATTCGGGAAGTCGACGAAGGTGTAGCCGAAGACGAACTCGTTGGTGAGCGACGGGCTCAGCACCTTGGTCAGGTTGGCGGCAATCGAATCACTCCGATTCTTGCCTTCCACCGCGGACGGCATGGGGACCGCGCCGGCGTTGCGCCACCACAACTGGATCGGGAAGGGCTGTACTTCGTTCTGCAGGTTGTAGCGGACGTAGAGCTTGGTGTAGTCGGAGAAGTTGTAATCCACCTTGCCGGTGAACTGATACATGTTCTGGTCAAGAGTAAGAGCTTGTGCCCAGTTATAGCTCTGACCGGCGCCTGCGGGGTCGATATTGGGCAGCGGCGTAAGTGCCAGCAGGCGGCGCATGCCTGGCTCGATCTGCGAGGCGGGAATGCGGCTGCCGGGGAAGCGCACCGGGTCGAGCGCGCCACCGGCAGCGCCGAAGCGCCGGCCAATCGAGTCGAGATAGGCAGTATTGGAAAAGTCGCCGTTGCGCATCTGCTCGGTGGGCACGATCGACTGCAGCAAGCCCGTGTCGATCGTCTGGCGGTAAGCTTCAAATCCCGCGAAGAAGAACATCTTGTCGCGGTTCTTGTTGAAGTTGGTCTTGGGAAGCACCACCGGGCCGCTGATGTTGCCGCCAGGGAAGTAATACTTGTTGTTCGGACGCGCGATGCCGCGGGCGTTGAACTCCGCGTAGTTCGAGTTCATGGAGAAGTGCCGCGCGGAGAAGTAAGCGCTGCCGTGGAAGTCCTTGCCGCCCGACTTGGTAATCGCGTTGATCACCACCGGACCGCGCGAGTTCTCGGCGGCGAAGTTCGACGTCTGAATCTTCATCTCGGCGATCATGTCGGGGTTCGGATTGACCGGCGTGGCGCAGTTGCAGCCAGGATCGTCCACCTGTGCACCGTCCGCGTTGATCACCAGTGCCCCAGTGGGTGTTCCGTTGGCCGAGTAGTTGCCGATCGCGCTCTGCTTCCCGCCGTCGCCATTGCCATTGATGCCGATGTTCTCACCGTTCCAGCCGTTGCGATTCTCAATGCCCGGGGTCGGGACCATGCCGGGAAGGATCTTGATGAACTCGGCGGCGCTGCGGCTGACCACCGCGACGTTCTGCAACTGCTTCTGCGTGATGACCGCGGCCTTCTCTCCCGAGTCGACCGGCGTCAGTTCTTCCAGCACGCCGCTGACCTCGACGGTGGTTCCCGTGGCGGCGACGTCGAGCGTGATGTCCGGTAGCGTGCGGCGGTCGCCGGGGTTGAAGGTCACCCGCTTGGCGATATAGGTGCTGAATCCGTTGGCCTCCACCTGGACCGTATAAGTACCAGGGAAGACACCGCTGATCGAAAAGTACCCATCCTGGTTCGTCGTACTGCGGCGGATGTCTCCCGAAAGCTCATTGGTCATCGTAATCTTCGCATTGGGGATGACCGCACCGCTCTTGTCGACGACGATGGCACTGAGTGACCCAGTGACTTGCTGGGCGAAGGCGAGGCTGGCGCTCAGGATGATCAGAGCTGTGATCACCAGCACGCGGAAGCGAGTGGTTCGGTGCAACTTGGAACTCCTTTACCGTCCAGTAATTCACTGCGGACGAAGAACGAATTTGGGAATCGAGATGACCCGGCAGGTGAGTGCCCCTCGTGTGCCGGAAATCAGAAAACTACTGCTTGAAGAGTTTAGTTCGCTCGGAAGCCCCCAGCCAAGGATAAAGCGGTTATTGCGAACGGTTACGCCTCGTTAACTTTTTCTTTTCAAACACTTGAGCGACGGTTAACGCAACCATTTCTACTTGGTTGCGAGGTCGTTAATAGGGTATAATCGACCGGGACGGGGAGAGGGTATATGCTGGCCAGCCAGCCTCGAAGAGCTGAGGAACGCGAGGCTTACGAGCAGTTGCTTGCATCCGGACTCTTGCAGCGGGCTCCAAACCTGGAACGCCTGTTGCGGTACGTGTGCGGCAAGTACTTCGACGGCGCTGTTGATCAGATCAAAGAATATAACGTCGCGGTTGAGGCTCTGGGCCGGCCCGCGAGCTTCGACCAGAAGAAGGACTCGATCGTCCGCGTGGAAGCGCACCGTCTGCGGAAGCGCCTGCGCGAGTACTACGCCTCGGAGGGCAGCGGGCTGCCTGTGGAGATCGTGCTGCCGGAAGGCGGCTACGTGCCGGAGTTCCGCTTCCGTCAGGTGTCAGTGGAGGAGAACTCCGCTGGCGAGGTCCCGATGGAGGCGCCAGAAGCGATGGCGCTGTTAGCAGTGGACTCCGCAGCGCCAGGAACCCAGGAACCTGACACCCCGGCGCTGGCGCAACCGGGCGCACTTGCGCCAGTCAGACCGGCGGTGAACCCGGCAACGAGCGCACCTCCCGCGCCCGCCCGGCGTGTCTGGCCGGTGTGGGGCATTGTTGCCGGAATCGTGCTGCTGGCAGCGGCGGCGGTGCTCATCACCCGCGGCTTTCAGCCGTCGCCCGGAGTGTCGACGGTACAGTCGCCTGCTCCGGATCCCAGCGCAGCCAAAGTGGCGGCGAGACCGGTTTCGGGGCAGGACACCGAGATCCGCATCCTGGCGGGCCGCGGGCCGGGAAGATATCGCGACCGTTACGGATCAACCTGGGAGGGCGATCGCTACTTCACCGGCGGCGAGGCAACACTCTCGCAAAGTCCCGTCATCGGCTACGATGCGAACGTGTATTCCGGCGCCCGGGAAGGCGATTTCCGCTATGAGATCCCCGTGGAGCCGCGGCCCCACGAGGTGCACCTGATGTTCGCCGAAACGCAATTCGGAGAGGGCAACCCGCTGGGAGGTGGCGAGAGTTCGCGTGTGTTCAACGTGCTGCTGAACGGTCAGATTGTGTTGGGCGCATTCGACGTGATTAACGACGCGGCGGGCATCAATCGCGCAACGGCCCGCGTGTTTAAGGATGTGCGTCCAGCCAAAGACGGCAAAATCCGGATCGAGTTTCAGTCCCTTCCCAACAACAATCCCAACAGCCGGGCCTTTGTGAATGCGATTCTTCTCCGGCCCATGCTGCGCGAGCGGCACATGCACCCCATCCGGATGGTGTCGCGAGGCGAGCCTCATCGCGACGGCGAAGGAAACGTCTGGCGGCCGGATGCCTTTGTATTCGGCGGTCAGCAAATCACACGCGCACAGGCGCCGTCAGCCAGCCAGGACGGCGAGCGGTTCCGGGGCGAGCGATACGGCAACTTCGCATACCGGATCCCGGTGGGACCGGGACGCTATCGCATCACCTTCTCATTCGCCGAGACCTGGTTCGGGCCAAGCATGCCGGGCGCGGGTGGTGTGAAGAGCCGCGTGTTCGGCGTCGCCTGCAACCGGCGGCCTTTGTTGAACGATTTCGACATCTTCAAAGAAGCCGGCGGCGCTCAAAAGGGCATCGTGCGCTCTTTCGGCGGCATCGAGCCCGATGCGCTGGGTAAGCTCGTGATCGAGTTTACCCCTCAGGCGAACTACGCTTGCGTGAATGCTGTGGAAATCCTCGATGAAACCCCGTAGCCGCGCTAGCCGGTGAGACCCGTCAAGGCGACTGACGAACCGTGACTTTCTTGCCGCCAATGTCGAGTTGCCCTTCACGTGACGCGCCAGTGCCATTCCGTTCGAGACGAAATCGAATGACGGCCGAGCCGCTGCCGCTCGCGGGTGCGACATCCTGAATCCACGGCGCCGCGCTGGCTGCCGTGTAGGAGCACTCCGGGGGCCCGGTAGCCGCGACCTCGAACAAACCGCCGGCAGCGGGAAACCACGATTCGGAGTAACTGAGGAAAAAGTCGCAACTCGCTCCTGATTGATTCACCACGAAACGCTGTAGACCAACTGTAATTGCAGCCGATCGCGTACCACCGCTGTTACTCTGCACCAGGTAAGTGAGGGCGCCGGATCCAACGCCCGCTTCGCCACTGGTGATCCGCAGCCATGGCGCATTGGACGCCGCGGTCCAGGCGCACCCGGCCGGGGCGGAGACGGTCAGCGTCGAGGGCGATTGCCCCGTATTGGCCGGAAACCAGGTGGAGGGTCCACTGCCAAGCCGGATCGAACACCCCGGTGGCCAGCCGTGTCCTGTCTGCTGTAACTGATACGCAACTCCTGCTATTCGCAGGGATGCCGTGCGAGCGGCGTACCAGTTCTCCTCGAGTTGCACGCTGATCAGAAAGCCGCCGGGCTTCGGCGAGACAGCCGTGAGACGCGCCCACGTAACCGGCGAGGTCGCCGACCATGGACATGCATCGGGCGCGGTCAGGTCGATCTTGTAAGTGCCGCCGGAGGGAGGAAACCATGAGGATGCCGTGTTGAGACGGAAGTTGCAGGCGGCTGCCTCCTGCCGGATGGTCGCCGACACCGCTCCGGCGCTGATCTGCGCAGACCGTTCCTGCGGCCCATTGGGTTCCACGGAATATCGAATCACACCAGGTCCGCTGCCTCCGAATCCCGAAGAAATTCGAATCCAGGAAGCGTTTGTCGATGAGGACCACTCGCAGCCCGAGTTCGCCTGCACATGCAGTTCGTAGGTACCGCCCGAGGCCGGCAGTGAGGCGGGTCCAATTGGCGAGGGCCCAGCAGATGGCGGTGCCAGGCGGACAGTACACGCTCCGGCGAACTGATCGATGCGAAGCGCCTGTCCCGCGATCAGCAGTTCGGTTGCGCGCACGTTGCCTGGATTCGGGTCGACCGCGATGGTGACGGTTCCTGATCCGCTTCCTCGCTGTCCGTCGAGCACCCGGATCCAGTCCGCCGGACTGACGGCACTCCAGGAACAACCAGGCGAAGTTTGAACGGCGATCACGTACCCACCCCCAACGGCAGGTACGCCGGTGGCTGGAGCGCTGATTTGATAGACACAAGCCTCCGATGCGCCCAGTTGCCGGATTGCATAGATCTGGCCATCGAGCAGAATGGCGCTCGATCGCATGGGGCCAGTGTTCGCCTCCAATGTGAAAGACACTTGGCCCGCACCGTTGCCCGAGTTCGCGGTGACGAGGATCCAGGAAGCGCCGGTCGCAGCCTGCCACGCACAGCCCGGCGGCGCGTCGACTGCGGCTGCGTAGGCGGCCGAGTTGGCGGGAAACCACGAGCCCGATACGAGAAATCGCGCGCAGGAGTTGGAGGCTTCGAGATCGCCACCTGCTCCGAGCGACGTGCCGGGCTCCGTGCGCGCCACCCCCTCCCAACGAAAGTCCTCGCAAGTCACGCGGATATGGTGGACCCGGGAGGGTTGCAGCCACAGCGGCGCCTCGCGTCCGCCGATCCAGGCCCGGGCCGCCAGACCAGGAATGGGCGAGCCCAAGACGAAAGTGCGGCGGGTGCCCGAACGCAGATGGAGGTAACGCTCATCGGAGTTGCTGCCGGGCAGCAGGATCGGGTCGACCCCAAGCAGCAGTGGCGACAGTTGCGGTTCGGTGCTGGCCTCCACAATGCAGGGTTCGCGGGAAGAAGTTTCGTAGTGGAGGGTGATCTGAGAAGAGGAGGCGGAGTAGTGGACCCGGGCGAACAGGGATAAAGGCAGAGCAATCAGTAATACCACCGTAAGGGGTAGAAGAAGTGAGCACAATCCGCCTCGCATCAACAACCTCATCGGCGCCCGTTGGCAAAGCATGAGAAAAATTCGGCGCCTGACCGATCCCCTCTCGCCACCCATCATCAGCCTTCCCTCCGGCCTTGCGGATGATGTAACATTCGTTGTTAAACTCGAACATCGGCCGGTGGTCCAGCACACGGGCCGGAGGCGCAGCGAATGGCGACAGAGCCTCGGACGGTCCCGGCGTTTGTGAAGGAAATCCGCCGCCAGCTCACGATGAGCCAGGAGGACCTCGCACACCAACTGGGCTGAGTTACACGACAGTGAACCCGGCGGGAGAACGGCCTGTCGAAGCCGTCACGGCTGGCCAAAAGCAGACCGAGGCGCGCTGGAGGAGCCTTGCCAAGGGTAAGTACGACCGGGCCCACCTTGCGTGCACGATCTGACCGGATCGCGTGCGCGGGGGCAACAGGGACCGTTCGATCGCCATCGCCCATGGGCTGGAGGACCTGTTCGAAACGTCCGCGCCCGGCGCGAAGAAAAAGACGAGCGGCCTTGGCAAGCGGAACGCGGCCGCCGCCGAGGAGGAATCGTGAGCAAGATCAATCGAATCAAGATCAGCGGGTTCCGACGGTTGGAAGACGTTCACCTTTCCGTCAGGCCCTTCATGGTTCTGATCGGCGCAAACGGAGTGGGAAAATCGTCGCTGCTGGATGCGTTTTCCCTTCTTTCCGCGTCGGCCTCGGGGAAGCTGAACGAGACCCTGTCGCAATTCGGCGGGATCACCAGTTTGTTGACGCGCGACCGGGCGGAAGAACTGTCGCTGCTGGTGGACATGGATGTGCCGGGGCACCAGCCGCTGGAGTATGAGGTTCACCTGAGGCCGCAGTCCACCGGCTACGCGATCTCCAGGGAGATGCTGTGCCAGGCGAGGGAGGGGTACGCCCAACCCTTCAAACACATTGACTCCACCGAAAGCGACATCCGCTACTACGAGATCGAACAGAATCGCCTGGTCCGGCCGGAGTGGGAACACAACGCGGTGGAAACGTCGCTTTCCCAGGTCCCGAAGATGTTCCGTCAGCCGGAGGAGATGCGCCGGATTCTCGCGACGGCCACGCAATACCATGTGTTGGACGTCGGCCCTCGCGCTCCCGTGAAACTGCCTCAAGCCATGAAGCCGGCGACACTGCCGGGCGCGGACGGAGAGGATCTGGTGCCTTACCTGTATTACCTCCGCGAGACGGATCGGGATCGGTTCGAAGCTGTGGTCGACGCCTTGCACAGCGCCTTTCCTACGTTCGAGTCTCTGAACTTTCCGCCGGTCGCCGCAGGCATGTTGTCGCTGACCTGGAAAGACAAGGGCTTCCGAAAGCCGCTCTACATCAGTGAGTTGTCGGAAGGAACGCTGCGGTTCCTCTGGCTGGCTTCCCTTCTGCAAAGCCCGGCGCTTTCCACGATTACCATGATCGATGAGCCGGAGGTGAGCCTGCACCCGGAACTCCTGAGCCTGCTCGCGGACCTGATGCGGGAGGCCGCGAACCGGACTCAGTTGATTGTCGCCACCCATTCCGACCGCTTCATTCGCTTCCTGCGCCCGGAGGAAGTGGTGGTCATGGACATTGATGAGAACGGCGGCGCCACCGCAACCTGGGCCGACTCCATGGACCTCGAAACATGGCTCGCCGAGTACAGTCTGGACGAAGTGTGGCGGATGGGACGCATGGGAGGGCGTGCGTGAAAATCGCCCTCATTATGGAAGGAAAGACTGAGAAGGCGTTCCTGCCGTTTTTGAGGGATTTCCTGCGAACGCGGCTTCTCGGCGCGAAACCGAACATCGACCCGCTGCCTTACGACGGCCGAATTCCGGCCGGCGACAAGTTGCGCCGGGTGGTCAACAACCTGCTGTCTGGACCGAGAGCGGCGGACCGGGTGGTCGCGCCCTCCGTGCCAATATAGCTGAGACACTTTTCCTGGTCTTCATTACTGAGCAGGGCGAGAATAGGATTCAGCGTGAACAAGAATGGAATCTCTTCGGCTTCTTCCACGTTTTTGCCAG
>JAEUQE010000014.1 GCA_016789785.1 Bryobacterales bacterium | reverse complement strand
CATAGATGCCGGTGATGGCGCCTCCCGAGCCGGAAAAATTCGCACTCGCGCCAGTGCTTCTGGCAAGGCTGATCATCTCGAGATTGCCGGCGCTGATCTGGTAGAGTCTGGCGCGCAGATCGAAATTCAGGTTGATCAGTTCGCCGAGTTCTTCGAAGTTGCGTTCCATCAGGGCGTTCCGGCCCCGTTCGGCATAGGAGGCCCAGGTCTGCATGGCCTGTAAGATCTCCGGATCGCCTCGCAGCCAGCGCTCCTTGATGTTGGAGTGGAACACTTCGGTACCCTCGCTAAGTGCGGTTCGGTAAGCCAGGTACATGTTGGGGAGCAGCGCGGGATCCAGATGCTCATACTCGCCATAGCCGCGCGATTCCATCAACTCGCGCCGGAAATCCATATACACCAGACCCTCCAGCGCCTGAATCACGCGATCCTGCGGGCCCGCGGGGACTCCAAGCTCTCTTGTTTCCGCTTCCAATACGAGCTTTGCCTGCACCGGCAGAGGAATATCGACCTCGAAGTACTGGATCAGCGCCCGCAACGCCGCGGTAATGATAGCACTCGAACCTCCCATGCCCAGCCGCAACGGGACATTCGTTTCATACTCAAGCGTGAAGTTCCGTTCCTCCAATTCCACTCCCGTTTCGCGGCAATAGTCCAGGAAACGCACCAGGAGCGCCTGGATTACACGGATGCCCCCATAGTAACCTCGCCAGCGCGTCGTGCGGTACAACTCGTCCAGCGATTCGAACACCGGGCGATCCGATTTACCCGGACGGATCTCCAGCATGGCGCTCGGAAACAACAACACACGGGCCCGGAAATTCCGCACCAGGAACGAAATCGTCTTGCCGTAGTATCCATCGCTGGGATTTCCCAGCAACCCGGCTCGCGCGTAGGCGTAGGTCTCAATCATGATCAATGATAATTATCACATGACCCAGATTGGAGAGATTCTATGCGCGCGGTGATTCAGCGCGTCTCACGCGCGTCGGTTAGTGTGGACGGCGCTGTCACCGGAGCCATTGATCGAGGCATCCTCATTCTCTTGGGCGTCGCCAAAGGTGACCGTGAAAAGGATGCTGACTTTCTCCTGGACAAGATCTACAACCTTCGGATCTTTCCCGACAGCCAGGAGAAGATGAATCTGTCAGCATCCGACATTGGTGCAAGCCTACTTGTCGTTTCGCAGTTCACCTTGCTTGGCGATTGCCGTAAAGGGCGTAGGCCAGGTTTTGACTCCGCGGCGCCTCCTGGCGAAGCGAAACGTCTCTATGAGTATTTCGTAAGCTGCGCGAAAGAGCGTGGAATCCCCGTCGCCACTGGCGTGTTCCAGGCTTCCATGCAGGTGGAGCTGGTCAACATGGGGCCAGTGACCTTCGTGCTCGAGTCCAGTACGGTGACCGAAAAAAATAACTCCGGCAACAATTTGGTTTGACAAGATCCGTCTAAGTTGAGATATAGTGGGAACGATCAGGAGGCCTAAATGGCAAGACCAAGAAAGACACCGATACTTGATAACTCAGTGTGGGCAGCCGCACTCGAGGGTTTGGAGATGCAGAAGCACCGGTTGGAAGAGCAGATTCGTCAGGTCCGGGCGATGATGGGAGCTCCCCGCCGCGGCCGTCCGCCAGCCTCTCCGTCCTCGATTAGTATTCCGTCCGTGGAGTCCGCGGCCCCGGCGCCCTCGAAGTCTGGCGGCAGACGCACCCTTAGCCCGGCTGCACGGAAGCGGATCGCTGCCGCGCAGAAGAAGCGTTGGGAAGCTTTCCGCAAAAAGAAGGAAGGCTCGGGCGGCGAATAGCTGCTCCACTGGCTCCAGCTAGCGTGACTGAAGTATTTCAAGGATTCGCGGGATTGGCGTTCCTGCGGTCCACTGTGCGGCGCGGGGAATGATTTCTTTCGCCGCGCCGCCTATCTTGTCACTGTCACCAGTGTTGCTTTCCTTGACTACGTCCACCCTGATTGCGGTTGTCCACTGCCGCCCGCGGCCCCGGTAATAGTACCGGCCGGGTTGTGCGACGGGCTTGCTCCCGGCCGCGCAGGCCGCTAATCTGTCAGTACGCATGAGTAACCTTGCTCGCATCGGCGTCGCAATCGATGAGGATCTTCTCGGGAAGTTCGACCAGCACATTGCGCAACGCGGCTACACCAATCGTTCGGAAGCCTTCCGGGATCTGATTCGGGACGAACTCGTGGAGCGCCAGTGGCAGTGTTCTGATGCGCAAGTCGTCGGCACGGTAACGCTCGTCTACGATCACCACGTCCGGCAGCTCAGCGAGAAGCTCACCGATCTTCAGCACGAAGCCTTTCACCACGTGCTCTCCACACTTCACGTTCATCTCGATCATGATCACTGCCTCGAGGTGCTGATCATCCGCGGCAAGGCCGGGCAGGTTCAGAAGCTTGCCGATGCTCTCATCAGCACAAAGGGGGTCAAGCACGGACGGCTGACCATCACCACCACGGGAGCTGGGCTTTGATCGTCGGCACCGGAATCGATCTCGCGGAAGTGGACCGGATTCGCATGGCCATTGAGCGTCATGGCGACCGTTTTCTCCAGCGCATCTACACGCCTCTCGAAATCGCCTACGTTTCCCGCAAGGCCAATCGGTACGAGCGCTACGCCGCTCGCTTTGCCGCCAAAGAGGCAGGGATGAAAGCGATTGGAACCGGTTGGCGGAAGGGCGTCACATGGAAGGATTTCGAGGTGGCGAATCTGCCGGGGGGCAAGCCCACGTTGCGGCTTTCTGGCGTGGCGGCACAGGTCGCCGAGAAGCTCGGCGTCCGCAATATCTCTCTCTCGCTCACGCACACCTCGTCCACCGGAATTGCCTTCGTTGTTCTGGAGACCTGACGCTCCCGCTGCGGCGTACAGCCAGCGGCGCGACTTTCGCCTTGACCCACAGAATTGGGCCTGAAAATGCCTTATACTGGGGAGTTTGAACACATGCCGCCCCGCGGTTCGCGGAATCAGTGCGGCAGGTAGCTTGTCGCAAGGAAGTATCATGGCCGCCGCTAAACTTGAACTCGCCAACGAGCATTCCTCCCAATCGCCGGAAGCGGAACTTAGCAGGAAATTTCTCTACTATATGGCCCTCATGCGCGACGCGGAGGACCGCATCGAGCGCCGGTTATACCGGCAGGGCAAGGTGCTGGGTGGTGTGTATGTCGGGCGCGGTCAGGAGGCGATTCCGGTTGGCTCTGGCCTGGCGGCTCGGCCCAGCGACATTCTTTTCCCCTCGCACCGCGATCTGGCTCTCTACTTCATTCGTGGCGTCACCCCGCGGCAGGTATTCGCGCAGTACATGGGACGCGTGGACGGGCTCACCCGCGGGCGCGACGGGAACATGCACATGGGCGACCTGAGCAAGGGTCTGGTGGCAATCATCAGCGCCATGGCGGCATCAGTCCCGGTGGCCGCTGGGGCTGCATTAGCCTTGAAGTATCAGGGCAAGGATTCGGTGGTCTTTGTTTACTTTGGCGACGGCGCCACCAGCCGTGGCGACTGGCACGAGGGAATCAATTTTGCCGCTGTCCAAAAGGCGCCTCTGGTGCTGTTGTGTAACAACAACCAATACGCCTATTCGACGCCGCTCGAAAAACAAATGGCTTGTGCCAATGTCGCCGACCGTGCACCGGGTTATGGAATTCCGTCCGAAATCGTGGACGGAAATGACGCCTGGGCAATCCACAATGCAGCCAAGCGGGGCGCCGAACACGCTCGCGCGGGCCTCGGACCCTATCTGATTGAATGCAAGACATTCCGAATGACGGGCCACTCGGCGCATGACCCCGCTGACTACGTGCCGAAGCAGCTTTTCGAAGAGTGGTCGAAGATGTGCCCGATTCAGCGCCTGGAGCAGAAGATGCTCGATAATGCCTGGGCGGACCGTGCCGCGATCGACGCCATTCATGAACGGATCAAGAGCGAAGTGGATCAGGCCATTGAAGCCGCGGAAAAGAGCCCATATCCGGACGCTTCGGAGTTATTGCAGGGAGTCTATGGGAGTTAGCTCGCGCTCCTCTTGCCGGGCGAAGGAAGTCTGAATGCCGACAACTTATGTGGAAGCGATCCGCGAAGGGATCATGGAAGAGATGGATCGGGATCCCAACGTGTTTCTTCTCGGAGAAGATATCGGGATCTACGGCGGGGCCTTCAAAGTAACCGCCGGTGTTCTGGATCGCTTCGGCCCGCAGCGCGTGGTCGATACGCCGATCTCGGAGTCCGCCATCGTGGGCGCCGCGATTGGTGCAAGTTTCATGGGACTCCGGCCCGTGGCGGAGATGCAGTTTGCTGACTTCATCTCCTGTGGTTTTGATCAAATCGTCAACTTCGCGGCCAAGTGCCGTTACCGCTGGAACGCTCCGGCGCCGATTGTGGTGCGCGCTCCCTGCGGCGGCGGAATCCACGGCGGCCCGTTCCACTCACAGCAGAATGAAGCTTGGTTTGCGCACACCCCTGGCCTGAAGGTGGTTCTGCCGGCGACGGCCCGGGACGCCAAAGGCCTCATCAAGTCCGCCATCCGCGACAACGACCCGGTCATTTTCTTCGAGCACAAAGCGCTCTACCGGAGAATCAAGGAAGATTTGCCCGAGGGCGATTACACTGTGCCGATTGGTAAGGCGGCCGTGTACCGTGAGGGCCGCGACATCACCATCGTGACTTACTCGGCCATGGTCCACGTGGCTGCGGAAGCGGCCGGAATGGCCGCACAGGAAGGCATTTCCGTGGAGATCATCGATCTTCGGACGCTTGTGCCGCTGGATGAAGAGACGATCCTTGAGAGCGTGCGGAAGACATCTAAGGTGATCGTCTTGCATGAAGCCACCATGACCGGGGGCTTCGGGGGTGAGATTGTCGCCAGGATCACGGAGAAGGCCTTCGAGGATCTGGACGGTCCAGTCATCCGTGTGACCGCTCCCGATACACCTGTCCCCTACAGCCCGACGCTCGAAGCGGCGTATCTTCCCGGCACAGAGAAACTGCTGAGCAAGGTTCGCTGGCTCGCCTCTTACTAACGTCACAGATTCCCAAAACGGATTTCCGGCACGCGGTTTCCGATCACTGGGTTCGCTGTACGTCGCACTCTCCTCCCAGATTGGAGGCGGCTACCAACTCGATGGCGCGATGGGCGGTCCGGGGGGCATCCAATCCGGGCCACCCGGAAACGTGATGATAGTAGATCTTCCCTGGAATCAATGGCATGAGGTTCCATCGCCGCAGCGGCCGCGGCGTGGTTGGCGCCCGGAAGGCGGTCGGTCCCTCAGTTGGGTCGTGCTGAATAGCCAGCGTCGGCCTGCACGGCCGCCTTGCGCGGTTTCGCAGTCAGCCGCCTGGGATCGAACAGGTGCTGAGGCTTGAACTGCTTTCGCGACCACGCATTCCCAGGCTCGAACTCGATCCCAAGGAAATAGCCGATCTCCCGGTACACACAGTATTTCACGTGCCCAATCAGATGCCCCTTCGGGTAGCTGATCCGGACCACCGTCCGCAGCGGAATGGCCTGATCCAACTGCAGGCACGCCCCCGAAAGCGAAATGTCTTCAAGGTTCGCAACCGTTCGCTTCGTGCGGCCATTCTCCTCACGCCATTGGAGGTTGACGAGATCCGCGCAAAGCAATCGAGGTTGTAGACGCCTGTCTTGCATACCCTTCTATCGGCGGGGGTTGCAGGCTGGTGTAGTTGGTTACGGCTGAAAAACCACCCTAAGCTGCGCGTGCGGATTGACCTTACTTGATTTTGGCATGAAATTGTCTGCAAACAGCGCCGACCCGGCCGATGAGCGAAGTGTGAGACGTTTTTGCCGCCAGATCCTCCCGCTGCTCTCCTTCACCGCATGCTTCCCGAATACAAGTGATGCGCAATCCAACATCGCCCCCCCCATCGAAACCCCCTCCCGAGCCTCCGCGACAGTCCCCGCAACTTCCCTACAGAAGCCACGGTCCTCCCTCGAGGCAATGCAGTCTTCCATCGCCCGCCAAAAGGCATCCGTCCAGCGCCAAACCCAAGGCGCCATCCCTCAAGCAAGTTCCACCAGCAAAAGCACATCCTGGTTCTCCACTCCGTGGCCACAGGATTCCCTCCCGATCTCCAGCCCCATCGTCCCGCAAGCCGCGTTTGTCCCTGCGACCGTACCTCCGCTCCCGGACACCTGCGACCCGCTTCCCATTGAGAAGATCACTCCGATGATCCGTCTCGCCGCAACCCGTGAAGGCGTCCGCGAGGATCTGGTGCACGCCGTCATCGAGAGGGAAAGCGCCTTCCGGCCCTGCGCCGTCTCTCCCAAAGGGGCCCAGGGATTGATGCAATTGATGCCCGCCACTGCCAGTGAACTCGGAGTCTTGGATCCGTTCGATCCACAACAGAGCATTGACGGCGGAGTGAGATTCCTCAAGCAACTCCTCGATCGCTACAAAGGAAACTTCGAACTCGCCCTCGGCGCGTACAACGCTGGCTCCGGACGCGTTGACCGTGCCGGTGGCGTCCCCAATATCGCGGAGACGAAAGACTATGTCCTCAATATCCTCTCGAAACTCGTCTTCTGACCCTTCTTTCTCCATGTCGGCACGCAGACTTTGCGCTCCATCGTTCAGCACGCCTATCTTGCACATTTGATTGGATTAAGCTCCGAAGTCGGCCGCCACTAGTACTGTGCGAATCTCTTAGCTATACGGTACGAGCATACCTACGTCAAAAGGGTACTATGGAGAAATCGCCCTATCCAGCCGGCGGGATAGAACTGCCCCTGAGCGAGTTTTACCCGCTTGGCCCTCAGACTAGTCCGTAGTGGTCAATTTCATGCAACTATTTATTTTTACTATGATTTATGCGGATACCCGCATCGGAGAACACAGTACTACAAAGCTTCTTCCGTTGATGCCGGTAAGATTTCGGGGCGGATACCGTAGAAACCGAGGGCAGCATACTGCGCTTGGATCCTGTGCGGTCAGGCGTTCAGCCCGTCCATGGTCTAGAGCCAGCACCCCTCCAAACCACCTCTAAGTCCTTGATTCCCCATTGCCCGAATTCCTCCACTCTTACCCTCAAGCAGCCACTTCTCCTCTTCGGAAGGGAGACTTCTCCCTATTTCAAGCGCTCACTCGCACGCCTAAGATGGACTTACCGTGAGAAAGAGATTACCCCTTGACCGGCGGCTGGAGCTACGAGTTAGCGCGGAAGACCTGACCGCCTGGCAACAGCAGGCGGCATCTTCCAGAAGTTCCTCTGTAGCGAACTGGATTCGCCACATTCTCAACCAGGAAGTCCATTCGAGCCTGTCCGCCCACCGTGCCGCGGACCTCGACCGGCTTGAAGCGGGCAGCGACATCGCAACCCGCCAGGTCACGCTTCCCAATGGTCTCCGGTTGGTTCTGCAGGAGGTCGCAGGCCTCACGCACACTGGTGTCGCCCTGGCGGTGGATTGCGGTTCACGCGACGAACGCCGGGCGGAGTTTGGCGCCGCGAACCTTCTGGGACGAACCCTACTGCACTCCTCGGGGTCCGCTTTCGCTACGCTCGAAGAAGCCGGCGGCGACGCCAACGTCACGACCACGCCGGACTGCACACTTTACTCGTTCACCGCGCCAGCCCACGCGGCACGATCCACATTCGAAAGAGCGGCGCGGATTCTCTCGCCCTCCGAATTCAGTCCAGCCTTGCTCGAAACGGAGAAACAGTCCTCGATTCGTCAGTTGGATCTGCGCCGCCTTCGCGCGGAGGACCTCCTGGCGGATGTACTTACCGAGCGCTGCTGGCGCGACCATTCCCTCGGCCACACGCCGGCCGGTGAAGTGTCCGCCCTTGCGGCCTGCACCCCTGAGAGTCTCCGTGTCTTCTTTGACCGGCACTATGGCGCTTCCCGGATGGTGCTCTCCGTCTGGGGCGATTTCTCACGCTGGAATCCAGAGCAGCAAGCCGCTGAACTGTTCTCCAACCTTCCCGCCGGAGGCCCCTCCACGCCGTTTGCGCCAGCCCGCTTCCGTTCTTTCGTAGATGTGGCCGAATGGCACGGCAGGCACGCCAATCTCGCCATCGCGCTCGCCGCTCCGCCGCTTGCCGCTCCCTACCGGTGGGCTTTCGAACTCTGGGAGCCTCTGCTCACCCAAGGCATGTACTCCCTGCTCTGGCAGAAACTATGGAGCCGCCGGAGCGAGGTTCTCAAACTCAGTTGCGAGTATGTTGCCCACCGCGAAGCCGGGATGTTCCGGATCCACACCACATCCGAGGAATCCGCCGTCACCTGGATTCTCGACCGTGTGTTGACGGCACTCGAAGAGATCGTTCTCGCGCCGGAGAATCTTCCCGCCGGGCGGATCCACCATGCCCAGTCGGTCCGGATTGCCAGGCTTCCCAAGACGTCCGATGTTCGCGAGCAGGCCGCGAATCTTGCACTCACTTCTCTGCTGTTCGGCGAACCGCGGCATACGTTCGAAGCTCGCACCGCCATCGCCGCCACCGATGCGCGCCTGCTCCATCGCGCCTTCCGTGAGATGCTCCGTCCCCAGACCGGCAACCTCTCCGTTGCCATCGCAACTCCCGCCGAGACGAATGCCGAGCAGTGGCGTAAACTCGTCCAGGAGCGCGTGCGCCGGAGATCTACTTCCTCTGAAGGGTTGTCCTACCTCGACTCGCCGTGGACGATGTAACTCGGCCCAGTGCTATGCTTGAGCGCAGTAGCGCTTCATGGAATCGATTTACTATGTCCTCAGTTGGCTCTGCCATCGCAAATGCGAGCACTGTTACGAGGAGCGCTTCCATCCTTACCATGGCGACGAATTGCGCCAGGTTCAGGAGCAGTCCGTCTTGGCGATGCCGGAAATCGTTGCCAACTTCCCGGACCGCCTGACCTATCTCGATAGCCACGACGGGTTTCGCGAGAAGATCGGCCGCGTGATTCTCTCCGGCGGTGAAGTTCTGCTCGACCCGATTCGCGAGCCCGTACTCTACCCCGCAATCGCCCGGCTGAAGGCAAAGTATGCCGGTCAAGGCGGTGTCCGCATCATCATTCAGACCACGGGTGACGTGCTGAATGAGCGCATTCTCGCCGAACTGCTTGACCAGGGTGTATGGCTCATCTCCATCTCAGGCATGGACGCGTATCATGAGGGCTTCGAGGAAGAAGCGGCACGCCAGCGCCTCATCTCGAAACTGACGAACTGGTTCAACCATGCGGGGATGCGTGAGTGTGCGAGCGCGAGCAGTGCCTGGCACGACCCCGATGCCGCGGGCCCCTACTATCACTTCTTCGGCGCAACCCCGGAGTCCTGGATCGGCAAGCTCTGGCCACGCGGCCGGGCCTGGAATCACGAACTCTCTCAGGCCGGCATCACGGATAATTTCTGCAACCAGTGGTCGGGAGGCGTGGGGTTCCTTTCCACCCGCCATCGCGGCTCCGAAGTCTCCGTCGATCCCGAGGGCAACGTCTACCCCTGCTGCATCAAGACCCGGCGGCCCATCGGCAATTTGCGCGAACGCAGTCTCGATCAGATTCTGGCCTCTCTTCAAGGCCATCCCGTCTATGAAGCGATTTCCATGGGGCATCCGGAACGCATGGGCGTCACGTATGGATGGTCAGTGGAGAAATTTTTCGAAAAGTCGCGGGTGGTTTTGCCGTCCGGCCGCGACTATCAGAACATGTGCATCGGTTGCGACCGTTTCCATGACGAAGTCCTCGCTCCACATCCCAATCTGGTGCAGGTGTCGTTGTGACGATCGCGCTGTTCCTGATGGCTGCCGCCGCACTCGATCATTCGGCTTGGGACGCGCTCCTGAAGAAGTACCTCAACAATCAGTCCCGGGTCGACTATGCGCGCTGGAAGCAGCAGGACGTTGCGGCGCTCGATGCGTATCTCGCGCAACTCGCCGCGCCATGGCCGAAGCCTGTGTCTCCCGAAGAAGAGAAGGCCGCGCTGATCAATGCCTATAACGCGTTGACGGTGCGCTGGATCCTCCAGCACTATCCGGTGCCGAGTATCTGGAAGACCAAGAAGCCATTCTCAGAGGCGAGACACACCATCAATGGCGAAAAGGTCTCACTCGATGCAATAGAAACGAGGCTTCGCAAGATGGGCGACCCTCGCATTCATGCGGCTCTCGTTTGCGCCGCGCGCAGTTGTCCTCCCTTGCGCCGCGAAGCGTACCTCCCGGACAAGTTGCATGCGCAGCTTGAGGAAAACACCAATGCATGGCTCGCGGATCCTTCTCTCAATACCTTCCGCCCAGGATCGCGCAAAGCCGAAGTCAGCATGATTTTCAAATGGTACGGCAAGGACTTCCAGGAGAACGGCGGCACACTCCCATCCTTTCTCGCCCGGCATGCGCCCGAAAGCGCCGCATTCCTCTTGCAGCCCGGGGCGAAGATCGACTATCGCAAGTACCATTGGGGATTGAACGACACCGGCCCGCTCGGTGAAGACTACTCAGGGGCAACCTTCTATTTCGACTATCTACGCAATCGCTGAGACGCCGTCTGCAAGCGCACCTATTCCTTCCCCTTGACTCTATGGAATCCCGCTGCTACTCTTCCCGAACCGGGGATTGTGGAAAGCTCCGCAATCATCGCCGAAACATCTGGGATTTGGAGGCGCAATGCGGCAATCCGAAAAGATTCGCAAAGTCCTTCTCCGGAAGAGCTCCGATCTCTTCTGGCTGACTCCTCAACACTCCGTTTACGATGCAGTCGCGCTCATGGCGGAAAGGGGCGTTGGCGCGCTGCTCATCATGGAGAACGGCCGTCTGGCCGGCTTCCTTTCCGAGCGTGACTACGCTCGCAAAATGGTTCTCAAAGGGCGTTCCTCGAAAGATACGCCGATTCGCGAAATCATGTCGGCGCCCGTGTTCACAGTGTCGCCGGAACATACCATTGATGAATGCCTCCGCTCCATGACGGACCTTCGCATCCGGCATCTTCCCGTCGTCGAAGAAGATCGTGTAGTAGGTGTCGTGTCCATCGGTGACCTCGTCAAGTGGCTCGTATCCGCGCAGGAGGAGAAGATCCAACAGCTCGAAAGCTACATTGCCGGCGCTTATCCCGGTTGAGTGCGCCAACTCGGAGGCGGCGCGGGGGCTCCCGGAACGCCGATTCCAGGCGGCCCCCGCGCTACACTGGAAGTTTCGCACCAGTGGAAGAAGAACAGTTAGGGCGATTTTACGACGGCAAACTCCTCCGCCGTCTTCTGGGTTATTTGAAGCCGTATCGCAGCACCGTTGCCGTCGCGGTGCTGTGCATGCTGATCCACTCCACGTTGCAAGTCGCCGGCCCATGGCTGACAAAGTACGCCATCGACCGTTACCTTGCGCCTGCCAAGCCCCTCACCTCATGGCTTGATCCTTTGCTTTCCGCCGACCCTCGATCCGGCCTCGCGCAAGTGGCTCTTCTCTATCTTGCGGCGCTGGCGCTGGCGCTTCTCATGGAGTACAGCCAGGCCTTCCTCATGAATCGCACCGCCCAGCATGCGATGTGGGATCTCCGCAGGCAGACCATGGCGAAGCTGCAGCAACTGGATCTTGCCTATTACGATCGCCACCCCGTGGGACGCCTGCTCACGCGGGTCACCACCGACGGCGACGCGCTGAACGAAATGTTCTCCAGTGGTGTTGTCGCGCTCATCGGCGACCTGCTGATGGTGTTCCTCACGCTGATCGTGTTGTTTCAACTCAGTCCCTCCTTGGGAATCGTGCTGGTGATTCCCATCCCCGCCCTTCTCTGGGTCACCATGCGTTTTCGCCGGTCCGTCACGAAATCCAATCGCCGCATTCGCACCGCTGTTGCCCGCATCAACTCGTATCTGCAGGAGCACGTCAGCGGGATGTCCGTGCTGCAACTCTTCAATGGGGAAGCACGCAGCAGGCAGGAGTTCTCGGATGTGAATCGCGAGCATATGGATGCCTACAAGGAAGCCATTGTCGCCTACGGATGGTTCTATCCTTCGGTGGAGTTCGTCAGCATGGTCACGCTCGCCGGCCTGCTCGCGTGGGGCGGAGTGCAGGTTCGCGATCAGAGCCTCAGCCTCGGGGTTTTGGTTGCGTTCTTTCAGTATGGCCTGCGTCTGTTCCGTCCAATTCAGGATCTGAGCGAGAAATACAACATCCTGCAGACCGCCGCCGCCGCCGCGGAGCGCATCTTTCAACTCATCGACACACCGGTCACCATCCAGGCGCCCGGTGACAGCAAACGCCCGCCCGCCTCACCCGCCACCATTGAGTTCGACCGTGTCTGGTTCGCATACAAGAATGAGGATTGGGTGTTGCGCGACGTCAGCTTCACCATTCAACCCGGCGAGACGATAGCGGTTGTGGGCCACACCGGCGCGGGCAAGACAACGCTCGTCAATCTGCTGCTTCGCTTCTACGATGTGCAGAAGGGCACGATTCGCCTGGGTGGTGTCGACATCCGCGAATACCGCCCCGAGCAACTCCGCGAGCGCTTCGCCATCGTCTTGCAGGACTCATTCCTGTTCACCGGAACACTGGAAGACAACGTCAAACTCGGCACCACCGGTATCGAAACGGGGCGCGTGCTGCATGCGCTCGAACAGGTCAATCTCGGCGATTTTGTGCGCTCCCTTCCCGATGGAGTGCATCACGCCGTGAAGGAGCGCGGCGCCGGCCTCTCCGTGGGCCAGAAGCAACTCATCAGCTTCGCCCGCGCCCTTGCGCACGATCCCATGTTTCTGATCCTCGACGAAGCGACCTCCAGCGTCGACACCGCCACCGAACTTCGCATTCGTGAGGCGCTGGAGAGACTTGTCGCCGGCCGCACATCGGTGGTCATCGCTCACCGTCTTTCCACCATTCAACGCGCCACTCGCATTTTTGTCATGCACAAGGGGCAGTTGCGCGAGACCGGAACGCATCAGGAGTTGCTTGCGCAGCGCGGGATCTACTGGAAGCTATATCAGTTGCAGTATAAGGAGCAGGAACTAGTGCAGGCGGCTAAGGAATAGCCTCGCCGGAATAGATGCCGCGGACAAAGGCATTCAACCGCCAGGAAATCCGCAATGCCCACCGCAACCATCACTGCCATGGAGCCACTCGTCATCAATGGAGAGACTTGCCGCGACTGGTCGAAGTCGTCCGAACTGGAATGGTTAGAAACCAATGGCACCGGCGGCTTCGCGATGGGCACAGTGTCCGGCGCGAATACTCGGCGCTATCACTCACTCCTCACTGCATCTTTGCGCCCGCCGGTAGAGCGCTTCGTGATGCTCTCGCGCCTTGAGGAGGAAGTGCTGTGTGATGGAGAATCGGCCAATCTCGGAGCCTGCCAGTATCCCGGCATCGTCACGCCCTCCGGCTTCCGGATGCTTTCCGAGTTCCAGCAGCATCCCTTCCCAACGTGGACGTATCAGACCGGTTGCACCCAGATCGAGAAGAGGCTCTTCCTGATTCACGGTGAGCAGACTGCCGTAATTCAGTACCGTTCTTCGATGGGTTGCCGGCTGCGAATCCGCCCGTTTCTCGCGTTTCGCGACTACCACTCCACTCAGCATGCCAACGGTGAGTGGAATCGCACTGTATCGCTCGGCGCCGGTGTCGTGACCGTACGTCCCTATGAGGCGCTGCCGGCTCTGCATCTTCACCACAACTCCGCGGACTTCGTCGAAGTGGCCCACTGGTATCGCAACAACGAATACCGCAAGGAGATGGATCGCGGTCTCGACTACCAGGAGGATTTGTACTCTCCCGGATGGTTCGACTTCGAGTTGAAAGCAGGCGAAGAGGCATTCATTGCCGCGACCATCGAGAACCTCGGCACGGTCTGTTCACGCGATGTCTCGCAGTGGGAAGAGCGCGAACGCGAACGGCGGACGAGCCTGATCAACACGGGCCTGATCAACACGGGCCTGATCAACACGGGCCTGATCAACACGGGCCTGATCAACACGGGCAGCCCAGACCTCTGGAACCGGTTGGAGACCGCCGCGGATCAGTTCGTGGTGCGCCGCCATGACGGATCGCCCACCATCATCGCCGGCTATCCATGGTTCACCGATTGGGGACGCGACACCATGATCAGTCTGCCGGGTTTGTTGATCAGCCGCGGCAAACTCGATGATGCGCGCGACATCATGGAAGGCTTCCTGAATCATCTCCACCAAGGTGTGATCCCCAATCGATTCGCCGATGCGGGCTCGCATCCTGAGTACAACACCGCCGACGCTACATTGTGGCTGTTCCAGGCCGCTTGGGCGTATCAACATGGCGGCGGCAGTGAGCAGTTCATTCGCGATCGTGTCTATCCTCGCGCGAAGGAAATCATCGATTGGCATCAGAAGGGCACGCACTACGGCATCCGCGTGGACCCCGAAGATGGTCTTCTTTCCGCCGGCACGCCCGCGACACAACTCACATGGATGGACGCGAAGGTGGGCGATTGGGTTGTCACGCCACGCCACGGGAAGCCCGTCGAGATCAATGCGCTCTGGTACAACGCGATGCGCATCACCACATCGTGGGCCCACCGCTTCGGCGGCGCAGACTATGCCGCCGAACTCGAGAACGCGGCTCAGCTTGCTGCCTCCAGCTTCGCAGCGAAGTTCTGGAATCCCGCGGCGGGATGCCTCTATGATTGCCTGTTGCCCAGTGGCCCTGATGATCGCATCCGCCCCAACCAGATCTTCGCCATCAGTCTGCCGTTCCCATTGATGTCTGCTGATCAACAGCAGTCGATCCTGCGCGTCGTCGAAGAGCGTCTGCTCACGCCGGTGGGTCTTCGTACACTGGACCCGGCGCATCCCGAGTATCGAGGGCGCTATGAAGGAGGCCCTCTTCAGCGCGACGGTGCTTATCATCAAGGCACAGTGTGGCCATGGCTGCTCGGGCCGTACATCAGCGCGAAACTGCAGGCATTCGGGAGTTCAGCGCAGCAATTGCGGGAATGCCACGAGATCCTCCAACCGCTGGAAGCCGAATTTCAACGGTGCTGCCTCGGATCACTGGCGGAGATCTATGATGGAGACGCGCCGCATCACCCCGTGGGTGCCGCTGCGCAGGCATGGAGCGTCGCGGAGGCATTACGGGTCTTGGCCGTGCTGACTCCGCGCAACGCTAGCTTAACTAACTAGTGCTTAGTTGCATTAAAACATTCTCGTATGATAATGTTTTGGCATGCCTCGACATGCACCCCCACTGGAATGCTCGGCGGAAGACGCGGCGATGTTGGCGGACATTACCAAAAGTCGCGCGGCGGAGGCGCGCATCGTAGAGCGCGCTCGGATCGTTCTCGCTTGCCTTGAGGGCAAGGAGAATCAGCAGGTGGCGAGAGAGTTACGAGTCTCCGTCCCGACGGTTAGCAAGTGGCGCAGACGTTTCGCCTTGTGGGGATTGCGGGGCCTCAGGGATGAGGCGCGATCAGGTAAGCCCGTCACTTACGGCGAATCGTTTCGGAAGCGTGTTCTGGCGCTTCTGGAGCAACCGCCTCCGTCTGGGATGTCGCACTGGGACGGGCCGGCGGTGGCGGAGAAACTCGGATCGAGCGTTCATGCGGTTTGGCGTGTTCTGCGTCGCGAGGGCATCTACCTGCAGAGGGTGCGGAGTTGGTGCGTGAGCACGGATAAGGAGTTTGCCCGCAAGGCCGCAGAAATCGTCGGATTGTATTTGGATCCGCCAGTAAACGCGCTGGTGTTGAGTGTCGACGAAAAGCCGAGCATGCAGGCGATCGAGCGGCCAAGCGGCTACGTGGAGACCGACAGCGGCAGCGTGGTGCGCGCCTTGAAGAGCACCTACAAGCGTCATGGCACGTTGAATCTGTTCGCCGCTCTGGAGGTCGGTACTGGCCAAGTCCACGCCAAAACCACCGACCTCAAGAAGCGAGAAGACTTTCTCTGTTTCCTTGAAGGCGTGCTGACCGAACTGCCATCTGAGAAGGAAATCCATGTGATACTGGACAACTACTCGACGCACAAGGGAAACCACGACTGGCTCGCCAAACACGAACAACGAGTGATATTCCATTTCACGCCGACCTCGGCGAGCTGGCTCAATCAAATCGAAATCGTGTTTAGTCTGTTGCAGCGCAAGGCGCTCAAAGGGGCAAGTTTCAGGAGCAAAGACGAATTGCGTGAAGCCATTGAAGCCTTCCTCAAGCGGCACAATGACCGAGCCAAGCCTTTCCGATGGCGCAAGCGCGAAGTCAAGGGAAGTCAGCTTCGTAATACGATAATAAACTTATGCAATTAAGCACTAGCTAGCCCGGGGACCCGTTGAACGGGTCATTGCAGGCAAGGAACGGGGGCAGCAGCTATGATCACGTTGGTGAGCATCGGCGACAGCTAAGGTCGGCCGAGCAATGGAGCTGCCAAGCCCGGTAGCTAGCCTGATTCCGAGGTCTCGTGCTCAAGGCAGTGGTGACGTTTGAGAGCCGTGATTTGACTCGCAACGATCCCGATTAGGAGAGTACCCGTTTTGCGCGACTCGGGCCGCCAGATGCTCGCCGAAAGGGGTAGCGATGGCGCGCAAACGGAAACAAAGCGGCAGCAAGACGAGCAATGCGGCGATGCCAGTCATGCGGCGGGATGCGGCAGGCATCGATATCGGCGCGACGGAGATCTTCGTGGCGGTGCCGGCGGATCGTGCGACGGAAAACGTGCGATCTTTCCCCACCTTCACTCAAGACCTGTACAGTTTGGCCGACTGGCTGAGCGCGTGCGGGATCAAGACGGTGGCGATGGAGTCCACTGGGGTGTGCTGGATTCCGTTGTTCCAGATTCTGGAGGAGCGCGGCTTCGAAGTGTGCTTAGTCAACGCCCGGCACGTGAAGAACGTTCCCGGGAGGCGCACCGATGTCTGCGATTGCCAGTGGCTGCAGTTCCTCCATTCGGCGGGCCTGTTGAAAGCCTCGTATCGACCAGCTCAGGAGGTGTGCGCCATCCGGTCACTGTTGCGGCACCGGGAAAGCTTGGTTCAGATGGCGGCGACTCACGTAAACCACATGCAGAAAGCGCTCGACCAGATGAATGTGCAGTTGCACCACGTGATCAGCGATATCGTGGGGCAAACTGGCTTGGCTATCGTTGACGCGATTTTCGAAGGACAACGAGATCCCCTGGAACTGGCCAAGTTGCGCGGCGAGCGCATCAAGGCTAGCGAGGCGGTGATCGCCAAATCGTTGGTCGGCGACTACCGGCACGAGCATCTGTTCACGTTGAAGCAGTCGCTGGCGGCTTACCGAAGCTATCAAAAGATGATCGACGAATGCGACCGGGAGAATCGGCTACAAATGACCGAGCTTCAACCGCCCACCACTCCGGATGCTCCCCGCTGCCGAAGTAGATGCCTCCCCGAATAAGAAGCAATCGGCCGATGGCATGCTGCGGGCCGAGTTGCAACGCGTGTGGAGTGTGGATCTTACCAAGATCCCGGGGATTCGAACCGGCATTGCGCAAACCCTGCTCGGGGAGATCGGCCCCGACTTCACCAAGTTCCGAAGTGCCTCATCATTCGCATCGTGGATGGGGCTATGCCCGGACAACGACATCAGCGGGGGAAAAGTGCTGTGCGTCGCGACGCGCAAAGTGAAGTGCCGCGCCGCACTGGCGTTGCGCATGGCGGCGCAATCACTGCATCACAGCAAGAGCGCTCTCGGCGACTTCTATCGCCGCATGCGAGCCAAACTCGGCGCGCCGAAAGCCATTACGGCAGCAGCACACAAGCTCGCCCGCATCATCTTCCACCTGATATCAACCCGCCAGGAATTCGACGACGCCAAGTTCGCCGCCGACCAACTCCGTTACCAAAAACGGCAAGAAGCAAAGCTCCATGCCAAACGAAATCGTTGGGATACGCCCTCATACCGCTCGAAGTGGCGGGGTGAGTTCCTTAGGAGGCTCAAGGACTCCTAAGGACTGCGCTCGCCGAACTGGCCGACGGAGTGAGGAGACGCCGATCCGCAGTGCGAGCGCGGTGTCTTAGCCCACGTTGCTCTTCCGTTGGACCCGGCTTCCGTGGCGCGTTATCTATTCTTACCTGGTATCCGCGAATCTGCGATAAACAGCGTTGATTTCGAGCAGCGGGTGTACGACAAGAAAGTGATATTGTCACGCAGCCCGCCGGCTGTCGATGATTCGCTCCCAGGTGTCTTGAAAGCGGCCGCTCAGAATGCAGCAACGGAGTGCAAGGATGGTGTTGGCTCCGCGCACAGTCCAGCGCATACCAGAACGTTTGCAGCGTGTTCCGATGACGCTCTTACATCCGCCTTCGGTCACTCCAGAGGATGTGCATCTGCCTTGCGCTTCGAATTCGGGATAGCGCATTCGTTCACGATGGTTGATCAGGTATCCGGAGCATTTTTGGGCTTCCTCGGAGACACCAGCATGGGCCTCAATGGCAGCCTGCAGATCATCCAAGGCTCCGGCATCGAGTTCGTCCCAACGATCCTGAATCCACTGTTTGGCTCCCGATGAACCGGCAGAGAATAAGTCCTTGCCAACGGTGGATAGACGCTCTTTGACATGATAGCGGTCGCCAATCTGTGCCGCGCGCGGATACAACTCTTGGGCGATATTCCAGATCCAAGCGGCTAAGTCGGCAACCACGGTGGTGTTGCTGGCTTCAGCGAACCGCCGCCGGGTAGCTTCGCGCAGAACGCGGTCGGCGAACTCGGAACGGTGCTTATCGGTGTCTGCGGTGGCGGCACTCTCAATGGCCGCCGAATAGCTGATGGACCCTGGATCGCAAACCGGCTTGCCCTCCTTGTCGCGGGTATCGGCGCTCCAGATCAGGCACAACTTCACCTCACGTGTTTTGGCTGGACTGTCGGGTTGCTTGCCACTGCGGCCCTCTAGCTCGGAGGCGCGCACCGGAATCCCTGTGCCGTCCATGCTCAAGCACATGCTGTTGGGCAAGGCGGAGTCTGGATCGAGCGGTTCGGTGTGCAACTTTTCGTCGGCGACTACTTCAGCACCAATCTTCTTGGCGGATCGTTCGACACGTTTCGCGTTAATATCCACGCCCGCCAGTTCCTTCAATAAGACACTTCCTTCGGCGAAGCTCACCATGGCCGCCGTCAGCGCATTCATGCGTTGGATGCCGGGAGACTCTGAACTGCCCTCGAGACCCAGTTCGCGGTCCCGCGGAAAAAAGCCTGACCGGCAAGAACCGCAATGGTAATAGGCCCGGCTGAGCGTGACCTCGCCCAATACAGTTTGAAATGTCTTCTCGTGGCGGCCCACCGACTTTGCGAGCCTGCCGCAACGGCAAGGCAACCGCGGACCGGCATCGTCGGAATGATCCCGATTCAAGTACCTCTCCAAAGCGGTTGCCGCCAGTCGCAGAGCACATTGCTTGGCGGCGTCCTCCAAGGCTTGAAAGTCGATGCCACTGTCTGCGGGACGCCCGATTAGCTTGCCGACTTCCGCCGCAAGCTCTTCCTGGAAGCTCGTTTGGAGCCCCCTTTTTTCACCGCCTCGGCGGTGGCATCGACTGTTTCCGATCCAGCCAACTCCTGGTTGGCCCATTGCTGGCAGACCTCCCAGTAGAGATCGACTTTCTGTTGGAAGTCTTTGCCGGCATCGATCTGCTGTTGGGCAAGGGTGGCCTGTTCGACAGTCAGGTAACGAGACTTGGGCTCGCCCCGCACTGCCGAGGTCAGGGTGTGGTAGGGACCATGGCGAGCGTCCGGATTCGTGGAGCAGGCGCAATTCGGCTTGGAGCACTTCATGAACCGTTCGCCGACCGATCCCCGGCGCATCGGTACAGGATGAGCCAAATGCTCGGAGAGATCGGCGGCGGGAGCAGATAAGGCAGAGGGATTCTGGGGCATGGTTCATCTTACGGCAATTAATGCCGTAAGACAACCCTTGATAAAAGCACCTCCTGCCGACAGCCCAACTCTCTTGTCGTACACCCTCGAGCAGCAGACTCTTGGATTTCGTGCTACAGTGAGGATCTCGTCGGGAACGCGAGATGGCAGCCAATGAACAGATCCGTCTTCTGATTGTGGATGATCATCCGATCGTAAGGGTCGGCCTCAAAGCTCTGGTTTCCGCCGAATCCGATATGCCGGTCGTCGCCGAAGCTGCAACCGGTGCCGAGGCCGTTCAGGCCTTCCGGCAGACCAAGCCCGATGTGGTCCTGATGGATCTGTTGCTCCCTGACATGAGCGGCCGCGACGCGATCCAGCAGATCTGCAAACTCTCCGCAGGCGCACGAGTCATTGTGCTGACTACGCTTGGCGGCGATGAAGAGATCTACCGCGCATTGGAAGCCGGTGCGCGTGGTTATCTGTTCAAGGACATGGTGCGCGAAGAGTTGACGCACGCCATTCGCACCGTGGCGGCAGGCGGCCGTTGCATTCCGGCGGAAGTGGGAGCGAGAATTGCGGAGAATCTGCCGCGTCCCGACCTCACATCGCGTGAAATTGAGGTGCTGCGGCTCCTCGGCTCAGGCCTGCGCAACAAAGAAATCGCCTACCGGCTGGGCGTCGCCGAGGGCACCATCAACACCCACGTCAAGCGGATTCTGGAGAAACTGCAGGCGAATGACCGGACACACGCAGTGATGATCGCGCTTCGCAGGGGGATCATCCGCCTGTAGGCACACCCGCGACCGTAGTGGAGACGACGGCTTGGCGTATCCAATATTGGATAGGCGCGGCTGCCCAGGAATTAGGACACCGCAATCCACGATTCCGGAGTTTACATCTTTCAGGCGATGCCTCATCGTGGAGCAGGATGCAAAACGCTACCGAGACATGGAGTATGCGCATGAGGCAGGGTCCCCGCCCTCGTATCGCCAGGGAGTTTCCCCATACGCAACTCGATCAATGGGGCGACCCGCTCATCGCGGAGCAGCTTCGCCTCCGCATTGCCACGATCCCGAACGTTTCGCTGCGCGTCAGCAGGATCGCGAGCCCGTCGGTTCAAGCCTTGTGGATGCACGACGAATTCGCGGGAGGGCCGCCCGTCGCCTTCGCCGACGATCACGAGTTCTGCTACCTCCATCCCTGCCCCCCTGGTAGCCTGCATATGACGCTTCCGCCCAGCATTCACGATGCAGGCGTTCAACTAGGCTGGTTTGAACGCCACCCCGGCATTGTCTCCGGCGCGCTACCTGAGACCTTTGTCATGGTCTACGCACCAAGGGACGCCTCCGAACTGGAGGTCGCATTTCAACTGGTACTGCAATCCGCACATTTCGCGCGGGGGAACCGATGAGCACGCTCGACGGTATTTGGTGCCCGAATCCCTCTCTCAGTGGGCCCGGACAGGATCTCTTCCGGTGCATGAATCGCCTGACCGCCCCCGGAGGCTTCTTGCACCGCGAGCGAGATCTGCTCATGATCCAGTCGCCAGAGGCCTCCGGTGGCTTCGCCTCCAGCGAGAGCGGTTCGATCTGCCTCTTCGACGGCCGCATCGACAACCTTCCAGATTTGATTGACTCTCAAAACGGCCGCTTGACGCGCACCTCCCCGCCCTCAGAAGTGGCCCTTGTTCTCCACGAGCAGTTCGGAGTCTCCGGCCTCGGGCGCATCATCGGCGACTGGAGCTTGGTCATCGCCAATCCAAGAGCCGGATCGATCATTCTTGCCAGCGACTACGCCGGTGTTCGCCCGCTCTACTATTGGCATGCGAACGGTAACATCGTCTGGTCGACCTCCCTGCAAAGGATGGCCGAGTACCGCGGCGCAGGCGAGATCAGCCCTGAGTTCGTAGCGGTCTTCCTGGCACGCGGCTCGGCATGCGACCTCTCGCCATATCCGGGAGTCCTGCCCGTTCCTGCCTACCACGCTGTGACCCTGACCCCGACCGGCATAGCGAATGTTCCGTTCTGGAGCCCACCACTGGGCACAGATACTGCGGCCCTCCGCAGCACCGACGCGGAGGAGCGCCTGTCCGAACTGTTTCGCGATGCCGTGCGCAGCCGGCTCGTTGCAGCAGGATCCACAGCCGCTTGCGAGTTGAGTGGAGGGCTCGACTCCTCCTCGGTGGTTTGCATGGCCGACCGGCTTGTGCGCGAAGGAGCAACGCCGGTATCCCGCCTGATCAGCATCACCTACCAGCAGCACGGTTCTGCGGACGAGAAGTTCTTCCGTGCGGTCGAGGATCAGTGCAATGTCGAGCCCTTCTACGTTGCTGCCGAAGATTGTCCCGCCGCAGAACCGGGAACCGTCGGATACGGCTCACCGGGCTGGTGGCAGCAGCGCCATGAACTAGTTTCCGGGCATTTGCGGCGCAATGGCGCCACCGTCATTCTCAGCGGCCAGTGTGGCGACCTCATGATGGCCAACTGGCTCGATGACTCGGAACAGGTGGCTGACCATCTCAGCCGAGGACGGCTCTCCGCCGCCGCAAAGGAATCTCTGGAGTGGAGCCGTGCCCTACGTGTGCCGGTCTACTGGCTGCTGTGGCGCGCCATCCAAACGAGCCTCTGCGGTAACGGCCTAGGACGCAACATGGATCTCTCCGGAGTTACTTCGGCGTCCGCCGAGCACGGCGACTCGTTGTCCTCCAAGAGCCGCAAACTCGCCATCGAGTACGAAGAGGCGCAGCCCCGGCATGATCTGCGGGCCGCTCCCCCATCTGCTAGAAAACGGTTGAAATGCCTGCTTACGCTGCTCGATTCACGGCTGCTGCAGTGCCCCGAACCGCTTCTCGGGTTCTCCTGCACCCACCCGTACGTTCACCGGCCACTGGTCGAGTACATGATGTCGGTGCCATCGCACCTCACGTGCAGGCCGGGGGAACCACGAAGACTCATGCGGCGTGCATTCGAAGGGTTGCTTCCGCCCCTCGTGCGGCACCGCCGCTCAAAGGCAATCTACGGCACCGCCTTTCGCAGTGCATCCAAGCGCCTCGCTGCGGCTCTTGGCAACAGCGCCGAACCGGTACAGGTTGTGGAGCGAGGCTATGTCGACGGCGTGAGTCTCCGCACCCGGCTCGACCGCTTCCGAAGCGGCTTGGAGTGCAACGAAGGCCAACTGCGGCAGATCCTACTGCTCGAGTTCTGGCTGCGCGCCAACTCAAACAGGCACGCACCCTCTCGGATCAGCCCCGTGAACGATCCCGCGAACTCGCCGCGTTCGCACGCGCCAGTTCAGACTGCCTAAGCCTCCCGTAGCCGATCGTCAATTCCACGGTGGTGCCTTCGCCGGGACCTGTAGTCACGTTCAACTTCCCTCCGACACCTGCCGCCCGTTCGCGCATGCCCTTCAGACCCCAACGGTTCGATTTCGCCGCCGCGCGCTCCATATCGAAGCCCGAGCCATTATCAGCGACACTCAGCTTCAGCGAATCCGCCATGTAGTGAAGCGACAGGTCGATGCGCGATGCCGATGCATGACTCACCGTGTTGTTGATCGCTTCGCGCGCGATGAGAAACGCCGCCGCCTGCGATTCGTAAGGAAGTTCCCGCGCGGTCCCGTGAACATGCACATGCAGGCTCACGCCGGCGTCGCTGGTGATGCTCGCACCAATACTCGACAACGCATCCGCCAGCGTCCCGGCCTCCAGTTCCGGCACGCGCATGCAGGCGATAGCGTGCCGCGCTTCTTTCATCGATTGATCGGCCTGCTCCAACGCCCGTTCGATCTTCTCCCTCGCGCCCGCCGGATCGGCCTCAATGTTGCGGCACACTGCCGACAACTGGTAGACCACGCCGGTGAAGCCCTGCAGCAGCGTATCGTGCAACTCGCGGGACAGCCTCGACCGTTCCGCCATCACAAGCGCGACCCTCGTCCGCAGACTTCGTAGCCGCAGCCAGTGTGCCGAGAGTCCCAGCAGTCCGATCGCAGCCACGCACAGGATCTGGAACCACCACGTCTGATAGAAAACCGGCGGAATGTGGAATCCGAAGCTGACCGGGCTCGCCGTCCACACGCCATCGCCATTCGATGCGATCACCGAGAAGCGGTAGTCGCCCGGCGGCAGGTTCACGTAGCGAATGCTCCGCCGGTTCCCGGGCTCGCTCCAGCCCTTCTCCAGACCCTGCAGCCAGTAGCGGAAGCGCAGACGCTCGGGCGCCGTGAAACTCAGAGCAGTAAACTCAAATTCAATCTCCTGTCCCCGAATATCACAAGGATTAGACTGAACTTCGAGAGCCTTTCCGTCCACGCGCACGTTCTCGATCGCCACTATCGGCGGGAGCGGATTGCGCCCCGACTTGTCCGGGTGCAGCGTCGCCACGCCATCGTCGGAACTTACCCACAACCGTCCATCGACGGAACGCGCGAGCCGGGGATTCGCCATGCGGGCTGCGGAAGTCGGCGCGAGGTTGTCCTCGATCGAATGAGGAATCGGCAGAGGTCCCGGGCTCCCATCGGGAGTTCCCTCAAGACCAGATGCCGCAAGCCGGAAAAGGCCCGCGCGGGTTGCGATCCACAGGTCGCCGTCATTGGCCTGGATCACTCCTTGGATCCCGCCGGGAGGAACTCCATGTTCCGCCGTCCACGTGGTCCAGCGGCCCTTGCGAAACCGGCTCAGTCCGCCCGCCGCGCCGACCCACACACTTCGATTGCGATCTTCGAACAACGCCTGCACCGCCCCGCCGGCAATCCCATCCTTCGGGTCCGCATGCTTCGCGCCATCGCTCTCCATAATCGTAATGCCACCCTGATAGTATCCGAGCCAGATGCGATCGTGGCTGTCGACAAACAACTGGTACACCGTGCGCCCAGGCGTGGATGGCTGCGGATCCAGTCGCTCGGCCCGCATATTGCGAATGCGGCTGATTCCGCTGCTACCGTCCAACACCCAGACGTCGCCATTCCTCGAACTGCTGATCGCGAACACTCGCTTGAATGCGTCTGGCGAGGGAGGCACGATTCCCTGAAAGCGCTGCCCGGCCCGGCAGGAAAGCCCGCCCGTCGTTCCAACCCACAACCGTCCGGCGGCGTCTTCATGCAGTGACACTACCGTCACGCCCGCTACCCCTTCTCTCAGTCCATAGTGCGTGATCTTCTCGCCTTCCACGAAGTTCAACCCGTTGCCCACAGTGCCGACCCACACCCCGCCCTTGGCGCTCCCCACCACAGCGGACACCAGATCTCCAGAGAGCCCCTCGAGCGTCGATAGCCTCGCGAGGCGCGGATTCTGAAGACGGTCCAGACCGCCCCTCGTCGCAAGCCACATGTTCCCTTCACGGTCCTCGAATATCGCTTGCACCGTGTCTCCCGAAAGCCCTTGCACTCGGCGGAAGGAGTCCATGCCCCTTCCGCCGACCCGCAGCAGACCTTGTCCCGCCGTGCCGATCCACACGTTGCCGTCTTTGTCGCGAACCAATATCCTGCTTGTTACCGAATCCAGGAACTCCGGCGGCAACATCTGGGTCAGCTTGCCTTGCGCGAATCTCGTCAGATTGCGGCGCTTTGCATCGACTATCAAGAGAGTTCCGTCGGAATCGGTGGCAATCGCAATCACATCGGTGCCCGGCGCCTGCCCGCAAGCAAACTGATCGGATGAGACCATTTCACAAATCCCGTTTCGCGTCCCGAGCCAGATGGTCCCGTTTGTGTCTTCATGAATCGTAAGGATCCCGTCGCCTGGCAGACCGTGCTTCTGCCCGTAGGTGCGCGCCTTCATGTTCTCGATCACCGAGACCCCGCCGCGACCCGCTGACGTAATCACCCACAGACGTCCACGCCGGTCCTCATGCATCTGAACCAGCGCGCCTGCCGGAAGCCCTTGCACCGGCGTGATCGTCGTCAACCGGTTGCCATTAAGCAGCGAGACACCTGCCGGAGTTCCGATCCACAACTGGCCCGATCGCGACGAAGATGCGGCCAGCGCACGCACTACGAGCCCTTGAACATCGGGACTCGATCCTGTTTTCCAAGGCACGAAGCGGATGCCGTCAAAGCGCACCAATCCCTTGTCGGTCCCGAGCCACAGGTAACCATCCGCGGTCTGCGCAATTGCATTGACCGGATACTGTGAGAACCCTGACCGGCTCGTCCAACTGGTGTGGGAATACTGCGAGAGTGCAAGTGTGGGATCAAGGCTCCACGCCGAAGACGCGAGCAGCGTCAAGGCAAACGCCCACCCGTAGTGAAAGGCGGTTCGGCCAAATCGAAACGGGATTCGCCGGAAAAAGTGGTAGTCCATCCGCGAATACGCCTCCACCAACGGGATTAGCTGTCTCGGATTATACTGTAACGCCCGGGGTCCCGGCATCCAGCGTGCTCGGCGCGGCCGTTCCCAGGCACCTGTTCCGGGATATCCGAATCTGTTATCGATCATGCTTCCGGACCACCAAAATTGGATACTCCGGTCTGGTGAATCTGGGGATTCCTTCCGCGGCGTTCCTAGCTCATGATTGGATTGCTCGCGGCTGTGCCGCGAACCGAGATCGAGAGGAGGGGCGAGATGAAACTGGGATGGATTTACCGGACTGCGGCCAGGATGTTCCGCCGGAAGCCAGACGCAATTGGCGCAAACGTGAAGGCGTCGCTGCATGCGGACGGCGTCGTTCTGCTCGATGTTCAGCAGGGTCTCGTCTATACGGGCAATGCCACCGCGGCCTTGATCTGGTCCGGTTTTGAGCGCGCCCTCGCCCCGGAACAGATCGCCGACGGGCTGTGTGAGACCTTCGGAATTTCTCGCGAGTTGGCGATGTCGGACATCTCAGCGTTCACGGCAACGCTCCAGGAAATGCGCCTGCTGCCGGGAGGCGTGCGATGAACTCCGTCGAGCGTCTGCGTGTGATCGCCGTCACCTTGTGGGAACTCGTCCGCTACGATCTCACCTCGGCCATCTCCGGCTTCGCGCGGGTCCACCGCAACCTGGCGGAATTCGCCACTCGCAATCCGGTCGCGGCAATTGCGCAGGACGATCTCCTCGACACCGTCGCGCTGGCAATCTGCTTCTATCCGTGGCGCGTGCGCTGCCTGCAGCGGTCAGTGGCCACGGTCCGCGTCCTGAGGCGCAACGGCGTCGATGCGCGAGCGGTCATCGGCTACCGGACCGCGCCCTTCTTCAGCCATGCGTGGGTCGAGGTCCAAGGCCGCGTCGTTGGCGACGCAGCCGGCTATCAGCGCATGATGCACGTGCTCGAACGCATTTGATCCCCAATGAACTTTTCGATTTTCTCAACCTGTTTGCCGGACTCGCCGCACTACGCGCAGCAACCGGCCGCTACTCACCCAAACCGACCCAAACGGAGAACCGAATAATGAAGCGTGCATATCAGTCCCCCGAACTCGCCTTCGCAGGAAAGGCCCAGGATGTCGTGCTCGGCATCGTCAACTATGGCGACGACATCGACGGATACATCTTCGTTCGCGAGTTCGAGTTTCTCGACGACCACGACGCCGAAGGCGGCTTTCGCCCCTGACTAGCCGCGGCTCGGAATCTAAGGATTCAGAACCGCGCGAGCGCAATACGGGCACCACACGAGATCAAAGGAAAGGCCTGGTGGAAGATGATGGCACCACTGACACTGAAGCACGCCGATGCCGGTTCAGGGGCGCGCTCCGCAGGTGCTGGACGCGTTCCACCGGATCCGCCGGGCAAACTCCCCGCGCCACTGGAAGCGTTCGACGTCCCGGCGCCGGTCCTCCGCTTGCCGGAACGTGCGGTCCTGTTCGAGCAGGGTACCCCTGTGAAAGAGGTCTATTACCTCGTCTCCGGGGTCATCCGGCTGACACACACGCGGCCTGGATGCCCGGCACTCACCGTGGGCGTCCGGCTCGGCGGCTCACTGGTCGGCGGCGCGGCGGCAGTCGCGGCCGCCGAACATCCGATAACCGCGGAGACCGTGACGCCATGCCAGCTCCAACACTTCAACCGGCGCGACTTCCGCAACCTGCTCGCGAGAGACCTGCAGTTCAGCAGAAAGGTCACTGCCATTCTCTGCGGCGAACTGATGGGTGGCGTCAACCAGATCACCGGGCTTCTCGCCATGTCATCGCGGGAACGGCTGGAGGCCCAACTTCAATATCTCTCCGAGCATCGTGCCTCCTACGGCGGCGGTGGTGCCAACCGGCTGGCCTTGCCGGTGAGATTGCGCGACCTGGCTCATCTGCTCGGCATCACTCCCGAGCACCTCAGCCGGCTGTTGACACAACTCGAAAAGGAAGGCCGCCTCAGCCGCGACAAAGGATGGTTTGTATTCCACGACCCCGCTTGACCGCGCCCGGCGAATCCCGCCCGGCTTGATTTCGAACAAAGGAGAAGTGTGGCAATGAAGAATCAGACAAAACCGCTCATTCGTCTTGAGGGAGTGTCGAGGCACTTCACCACGGACGAGGTGGAGACCTACGCCCTGGCAGGCGTCCACCTGGATATCCATGAGGGCGAGTATGTCGCCGTCGCCGGCCCTTCCGGCTGCGGCAAGTCGACCTTGCTCGCGATCATCGGCCTGCTTGACTCGCCCACCGAAGGCCGCTATTGGCTGCGCGGCCAACCTGTGGTAGCGATCGAGCCCGACGAACGCGCCCGCCTTCGCAATCAGGAAATCGGCTTCGTCTTTCAGTCCTTCAATCTCATCGGCGACCTCACCGTCTTCGCCAACGTCGAGTTGCCGCTCATCTATCGCAGGGTCCCTCGTTCGGAACGCGCTGGCCGCGTGGAAGAGGCACTGCGCAGAGTCGGCATTGCCCATCGCATGAATCACTATCCCCACCAGCTCTCCGGCGGGCAACAACAGCGTGTCGCCATTGCGAGGGCCATCTGCGGCAGCCCCGCCATCGTCCTCGCCGACGAGCCCACCGGCAACCTCGACTCGCGCAACGGCGAGGCAGTCATGCAGATGCTCGAAGAGCTGCACGCCGCCGGTTCCACCATCTGCATCGTCACCCACGATCAGCGATACGCCGCCGCCGCTCAGCGCACCATTCATCTCTTCGATGGCTGCGTGGTCGCGGAAACCCAGAACAGCGCGCAGGCTCACAGGCCGCAAATGACGGGAGCCGCCGTCTGAACAGGAGGCAATCGTGCACGAGAAATCAGGAAGACTGTGCTGGTACGCGGTGCATGTGCGCTGCGGCAAGGA
The DNA here is from genome assembly GCA_016789785.1 of Bryobacterales bacterium. The sequence continues at coordinate 37,352 of JAEUQE010000014.1, read as the reverse complement.
ACACCGCGTCGCCTATCTGCTCGCCGAGAAAGGATACGAGTGCTTCCTGCCCTCCATCCGAGAAACTGGCGCAACCGCGGAGCCGGTGTTTCCGGGATACGTCTTCTGCCGCATCAATTTGGGCGATCGCAGCACTCGCGTTGTGTCGACCCCGGGCGTGATCCGCATCCTCGGCTATGGACCGCGTCCGGAAGCGATTCCCGATGCCGAGATCGAAGCGCTCCGTCGCACCTGGGAAGCAAACGTGCGCGTCGAGCCAATCGCCTATCTGCGTTCGGGACAGCGCGTCCGCATCACCCGCGGCGCGCTGCAGGGAATCGAAGGCCTCATGTGTGAGCACAAGGCTCAACGCAGAATCGTGCTCCAGGTTGCCCTGCTCCAGCGCAGCGTGGCGTTGGAGATCGATCCGGAACTGGCCGGTGTGATCCCGGTCATGACGCAGCATGGCGTTCTACCGCCTGCCGCATAGAACATCCGGCGCAGGAGGATCTCATGTCAGCTAGCAGTGCGGTACAGCCGGCGAGGACACCGTCTTTGCAAATCGGATCTCCCTATCCTGATTTCCTCGTCTCGTTGGATCTCCCGGTCAGCCTGCCGCTGCCCGTGTGGGCCGCCCATCTCGACCGCACGTTGGATCAACACCAGCACGCCGCCGACACACCCGAGTGCCAGTTGCGGCGTCATGCCGCCATCGCCGGCTGCTACAACCAGGCGGGTCTCGTGGAAACACACTTCGGACGTCTGCCCATCGCCGGCACGCTGTGTGAAGCAGCGTTGCATTGGCACTCGCACCAGCTTCGCGGCGCGGGTGCTTCGCTCGCTCGGTTCGCATTTCAACCCTACGTGAACCAGTCGCGGTTGGAGCGGATCTTTTCTCACTTCGATACCGCGATCGCCATGATGGAAGCGCTGTCACGGGCGCTCGATGGCCAACAGGATGCGCACTTCGGACCGCTCACCGTCACTCATACACACTGGCTTGCCATCGCCGCGGAACATCCGCAGTCGTTGTGCGTGCTTCGCATCCTCTGCACAGTTGAAATCCTGAAGACACTACTGAAAGCGGAGCGATACCACGAGATCCTGACACGCCTGCGTGAAGTCCCGCGGGACAACGCAGTTCTCGACGGCTATGCCCGCGAGGCTGCACTCATCGCCACGATTCGCGGCGGGAATCTCACTGAAGCTGTCAGGCTTGGCGACGCTTTTCTTCATCTCAGCTCAAACGAAAACCAGCCCGTCTTCCTCTATCGCGCCGCGGAACTCGCCGCGATTCAGGGCGACACGGCCCGCTCGCTCACGCTCGCCCGGAGTCTTTGCTCCCGCTTCGGCACATCCATCCCCCTCGACAATCCATCCAACCTCAAGCGGATGGCCTGCACCACGAGGCTTCTCGCCTGTCTTCACGCCGAGGAAGCCGGCGAGGCTGCCGCACGCGGCCTGGAAGCAGCCACCGCGATCGACGACGTGCTCCTGCGTGTCGACTTCCTGTCCGTCATACGCCAATCCGCAACCGCTCCCGCTTCGCTGGAGAGCAACGTGGAGATGGAACGCCTGCGCCGCGAAAGCCTCTACGGTGCCGCCCGTACCGCCGAAAACGCAACCCAATCAGAAGGTGGCCGCATCATCGACGCTTTGACCGGACGTCTCCTGCGCCTCTCCCGCCACAACGGACTTCCAGTCAATGGAATCCGAGCTTCTCCAGCATGGTGATGACCGGCAGCAGCCCGCCGTCGGGCGTCAGATTCCTACCGCTGAAGTCATAGGGTGTGGAAGCATTGATCTTATTGGGTTCCGGAGCGGCCTCTCCGGAGCCTTGTTTCGCGGGTGTCTCGTCGCTATGCTGGGTTTCGGTTGTAACCATTTGGGTGACCTCTTCGGGTCGGTTTTGCGAAGCGCCAACCTCGCAATTCTCCGTTGTACCCCAATGTTTGTGGGGTCCCAAAATGGTTCGCTACGCGCCCACCCTCAAACACCCGCCCGCCAAAGCGCATAGCTCAGGTGTCAGGTGATCCAGTGATGGACGCACGAATCGCGCCCCATCCCGAGCCAAAGACTTCATCCGGGACATCCGGGCCCGCCTGCCGCATTCAATATCAACACATCATCTTCGTAAACTCTTCCACTGTGTGAACCAGCAAAGTAGTAATGTCCTATAGAGCAAAGTAGAAATGTCCTCTTGACATCCTTCCGACAAGGGAGGGTGGACGAAGGACAACTACTGATGACGCAGGCAGAGCGCGACCGGCTGGTGGTGCTGAAGAAGACGAAGAAAGGGCTGTTGACGCAGAGGGAGGCGGCGGCGGAACTAGAGGTGACGGAGCGGCAGATCCGAAGGATGCTCCAGCGGCTGAAGGCCATAGGGGACAAGTCTGTCATCCATGGATTGAAGGGAAAGGCGTCCAACCGGAGGCTGGAGGGGCCGGTCCGGGAACGGGCGATGACAATCCTGAGCGATCCGCGGTGCCACGACTTCGGGCCAACCTACGCGCGTGATCATGTGGCGGGCAAGCATGGCATCGACGTCAGCAAAGAGACGATGCGGCAATGGATGATCGAGGGCAAGCGCTGGCGGGCTGGCCGCAGGAAGCCCGAAAAAAAGGTGCATGTCTGGAGAGAGCGCCGCCCCCGCTTCGGCGATCTGGTGCAGTGGGACACGTCGGACCACGACTGGCTGGAGGGCCGGAGCGATCAGGAAATCTGCCTGATCGCAATGATCGACGACGCCACCAGCCGCGTGCTGGCGCGTTTCGTGCCAAGCGATTCGACGGAAGAAAACATGAACCTACTGGAACTCTACCTGCAACGCTTCGGCCGGCCGCGAGCGTTCTACACCGACAAGGCAAGCTTGTTTGAAACAGCCGAAAAAACCAAGCGTGGTGAGTCCAAGGCAAGCCGAGATCCCAAGGAAATGCCACCGACGCAGATCGGTCGCGCGCTGAGGGAGTTGGGAATCACCTGGATCGGAGCTCATTCGCCACAAGCCAAGGGCCGGGTCGAGCGATCGTTTAAGACCGACCAGGACCGGCTGGTGAAAGATCTGCGGATGGCCGATGTGACAACGTTGGAACAAGCCAACCAATATCTGGAGACGGAGTTCCTGCCATGGTGGCAAGCCAATCTAACGGTCGAGCCCAGAGACCCTGAGGATGCGCATCGGTCCTTGGAAAAGGGGCACGACTTGGGAGCCATCCTGAGTCATGTCGAAACCCGGCTGGTGAAATCGGATTACACGTTCCAGTTCGAGGGACAGCAATATGTGATCGAACGCGCCGATATCCGTACGGGGTTGCGTGGCGCGACCGTGCGCATCGAGAAACGCCGCGACAGCACCATGGCGGTGCGCTTTGAACAGCATTACCTGCGCTATCGTCAGTGTGATTCTGACCGGGCCAAGCCAGAGCCTGCGCCCTCAGCGTCTTCTCCATCCACAAGAAAAGCAACACCAAAGAGCGGCTGGATGGACAAGTTCGAACTGAAGAAGGCACCGTCCCTCAACAGGGCGATTGGCATTTCCAATGCGACCAGCTAACTGCAACGAACCGAACCAGGGCTCGGGAACTGGCGCGAAGCCAAAAGGACGCCCGTTACTGGGAAGCTTCTTCGACGACCGGCTGCGACATGGGCCGGAATGGAATCGCTGTGGGAAGCTTGCGCCGATTTCTTCCCCGCCTGTCCCCTCGCCACTGCAATATACGCTGAGGCCTCAACGTGCGTTTTCTGAGGCATTGCGGAATCTTTCGTCCGATGAGGGGTCTGTTCCCCTCGTCTGGATCGGAGCGCCGCCTCCCGCCAGCAACTCCCATCCAAACTCGACAGCGCAACGGGAGGATTGCGCCATCCCCATCGTCTTGATGAGTTCCGGCTGGCTATTCCTTGACGGGTTGCTCGCCAGCATTGCCCGTCTCCGCTTCACCAGCATGATCAACCTACCATGGCTTTTCCAAGGCCCCACCCCAAACCGGACATTTCTACTTTGCCAGGATGCGGACATTTCTACTTTGCCTTGACAAAACTCTTCCACTGTGTGCATATTCCTTATGTATTTTGTACAATAGAGACTTTGCAGCGCAGGCCGAGATGGGTAATAGCAATTCCGATGCTCTGTAGCTGGCACATCGTCCTCATGGCCCAGCCCTCGGCCAGTGTCTCCGGGAGCGTCCACAACTCCTCGGGTAGCGTCGTGGTGGATACTTCCGTAATCCTCAGCGCCCCCGCCAACGGCATCGAACGCCGCGCCCAGACCGATGCTCGCGGCCGCTTCACCTTCCCCGCCCTGCCCATCGGCGACTACGAACTTGCGCTCGACACCTCCGCCTTCGCGCCGCTCCGCAGATCCTTCCGTCTTGGCGTTGGGGACGCGATCGACTTCGAGTTCACCCTGGTCCCCAGCACACTGGTCAGTTCCATCGAGGTTTCCACCGGCGAGAATAATCTCCGCACAACGTCCCGCGGATTCAATCTCGGCGCGACGTTGCTCTCACGCCTGCCGATCAACGGCCGCGACTACGCCCGCTTCACACTGCTCTCACCGGGAGCCGTGCCACGCAGCAACCAAGTCGCCGACCTCACCTTCGATGGACTCCGTACGGGCCAGAATCAATTCGCCATCGACGGCGTGGATGCCGGACGCGTGGATCAACCCGTCGTCGCCAACGGCAGCGAACGTGGCGCGCGTCTCCTTACTGGAAGCCTCGAATCCATCGCCGAGTTCCGCGTGCAAAGCGGGAACTACGAAGCGCAGTTCGGCCGCGCGGCCGGTGCCTGGGTCAACATTGCCACCAAGAGCGGCTCCAACGATCTCCACGCCGGACTCTTCGAATTCCTCCGTAATGACCTGTTTGATGCGAGGAATTTCTTCAATAGAAAGCCTGATCCGCAAGCCGCGTTTCGCTTCCATAACTTCGGAGCCAATCTGTCGGGACCGCTGCTCCGTGATCACCTCTTCTTCTGGACTGGTTACGAGGGATCCCGCCAGCGCATCGGAGCCGTCGGCACCGGGACCGTACCCAGTGAACGCCTGCGCCAGGAGATTGCGGCCGCATCGTCCGCACTCGCACCAGTGCTGGACATGATCCCGCGCGGAACGGCGCCGACCGCAAACGCGCTCATCGACGGCTACATCACCACGCGCACCCTCGCCATTCGCGAGGACACCGCCAGCGTCAAGCTCGACTTCCGCCCCAATGCCGCCGACTTCGCCTTCGTGCGCATCAACCGGAATGACTCCCGCGTCCTCGGCCCGCTGTTCACCGTCAATTCCGGCAGCCTCGGCCTCCGCGACAGCCAGGATGTCCCCGTCACCACCACCAACGTCGCCCTTGGCTACCAGCGCATCGTCTCCGTCCGAGTTCTCCTCGACCTCCTCGCAGGCATGCAACGTGTCGAGACCGGCACCAACGCCGACGCCCCCGGCCTGCCTCTGTTTCTGGTCACAGGATTGACCATCCAGCCGGGCTCGCGAGGATCGGGCGCTGGCCGCAACACCAGCTACCAGGCCGGCGGAAGCTTCACCCTTGCCGCCGGTGCGCACACGTTCAAGGCCGGCTCCACTCACTGGCGAATCCGCTTGCAGCGCGCAAGCACGGCCACATCGGTCCTGGTCTACTCTTCTCTGCCCGACTTCACCGCCAACCGCGTCTCCTCCGCCATCCTCACCGGCGCCGACCCCGGAAGCGCTCTCCACTCCCGGCGATCGGAAGGCTTCGTACAGGACACGTGGCGCTTGCGCCGCCTGACCCTCGACTTAGGCTTTCGTCACGACTACACGTCCTCTCCCTCCGACCCCGCTGCCAAGGCCCGCCCTTACGACATCCGCGCCGGCGCGCTCGCCGCCCCAGGCGCCCCCTTCTTCCACGCGCCCACGGCCAGCATCGCGCCACGCCTCGGCCTCGCCTGGCAGCCCTTCCCGGCGGTCACCATCCGGAGCTGCTACGGCCTCTTCTATCAGGCCTACCCGTTGGGCTCCGCGATGTCGCTACTCACCAACACGCTTCCCGGGAGCACTACGCTTGTCCGCCAGGAGTTCCCCGCACTCGCCTACCCCGTGGACCCGCTGACTCCTGGCGGCCAGCGTCCGATTCCCAGCGTCTGGGGCATCGAGCCCAACCGCCGTGACACCTACGTCCAGCAGTGGAACTTCTCCACGCTGCTTGGCGGCGATCGCACGCATGGGCACTCCGTGCAAATCGCCTATGTCGGAAATCGCGGTGTCCATATCGCACGCCCCGCCAATCTCAACCTCCTCAACCCCGCCACGGGCCGCCGTCCCAATCCCGCATTCGCCAACATCACCATCGAATCCTCGTCAGGCAACAGCACCTATCATGCCCTGCAGACGTCCTGGTCGCGTCGCGCGGCCTCAGGCCTGCAAGGCACCTTCGCTTACTCCTGGAGCCATCTGATCGACGATGTGCCCGATGCGGTCCTCTTCCCCGCCACACCCCAGAACCTCGCCGATCTTCGCGCGGAACGTGGCAGCGGATCCTCAGATATCCGGCACGGCGCATCCTTCTCCATCGCCTACCCCCTGCCATTCGCCGCACGCGCGCCGCGTGGACTTCTGAGCACCCTCGCCGGCGGCTGGGAGTTACTCGGCATCGGCATGATGCGCTCCGGCGTCGCCACTACCATTACGATCGGCACGAACACTTTCGGCGACGGCAACTTCGTCAACCAGCGGCCTGATGCGGTTCCCGGCACCTCTCCCTACACCGCAAACAAAAGCGTCGACGGTTGGTATTCCTCCAACTCCTTCCGCATGCCGGTGCGCGGAAGGTTCGGCAACCTGGGCCGTGGGACGGTTGCCGGACCTGCGCTTGTCCAGTTGGATGCGTCGCTCGCGAAGACCTTCCCCATCCGTGAGCTGTTCGCCATCCAACTCCGCGTGGAAGCATTCAACGCCGTGAACCACCCGTTATTCGCCCAACCTACCTCGGTTTTCGGCGACCCGTCCTTCGGCAGGATCTTCAGCACCATCGGCCGGACACTCGGAATGGGTACGGCTCGCCAGTTTCAAATTGCGCTCAAACTGAAGTTCTGACCGGAAATGGTGTGGCACGCTAGTAAGAGGCTGACCAGTGACCGCTTGTGGGACACTGCGGACCGGATTCGGCACGCCCACCCGTTAGAGCTCGAATTCGATCACATAGAAAACTCAAGACTTCCTTCGCCCGCCAATGCCACTTACCGTTTGGGCCGGCGATTGCTAGAAATATCAAGGGTGTCCGGGAACTGCCGCGCCGGTCGCGCTCGGCGGCGATTTCGAAAGGAGAGCAAGCTCGTGGGATTCGCTGACGCAATCAGGCTAGACGTAAGATACGCCATCCGTATCCTTTCGAAGGACCGGCTGTTCTCGATTGTTGCCATTTCGACCCTCGCGCTTGGCATCGGCGTCAACACCGCTGTGTTCAGCATCGTCTATGGCGTATTACTCCGCCCGCTGCCCTATCCCGAGCCGTCGCAACTGGTAAGAGTATGCCGCGACGTGAGCCTGGACGATATTAGCGCCGCCGAATACAAATTCTGGAAGATGACGGGCCGGTCCTTCCAGTCTTCAGCCGCCCATGGTGCCGCTGTCGATCAGGTCCTGGAGCGCGGGTCTCAACAGGAGTGGATCAAGCTTCTACCCGTGACTCCCGGCTTCTTCCACACACTCGGAGTTACACCGCTCGTCGGCACGGAGCTGTCCGAGGATCCGCGCGCCGAACCGGGTGTCGTGCTTAGTTACGGTCTGTACCTTAAGGTATTCGCCGAGGATCCCACTGTAATCGGCCGGACCGTCACCATTGGCAGCGGCAGCTATCGCGTGATGGGCGTGGCGCCGAAGGATTTCTGGTTCCCCGAGCCGGCTGAAGCCTTTATTCTGCTGCGCCAGACCGAGGGCCGGGAGCGCGGCGCCAACACCAGAATGATCGCCCGCCTGAAGCCGAACGTCACCATCCATCAGGCGCAGGCCGAAATGCCCGCCTTGAGCGCGAGTTTCCGGCGCTCAGGCCTGGCCGAGAGTCCCGATCAACCTGGGTTACAGTTAGCCGGCTACCATGAATGGCTCGCCGGAGACGTCCGCACGAGCCTTTTGCTGCTCTTTGGCGCCGTCGGGCTGCTGTTACTCATTGCATGCTCCAATCTTGGCGGTCTGCTATTGGCGCGAGTAACAGCGCGCCGCAAGGAGTTCGCGCTACGGCTCGCCCTGGGCGGCACGTGGTGGCGGTTGTTCCGGCAGTACCTGGTGGAGAATATCGTGCTCTGCATGACCGGGAGCCTGCTTGGCATTCTCGGCGCGTGGTGGTTTCTCGAAGGCGTATTGACCGCTGTCCCATTCGACTTCCCCGACACTGGGCGCATCGGTCTCGACATCACGGTGCTGCTGTTCAATCTCGCCGTCGGTCTGGCGATCGCCTGTGTATTCAGCGCATGGCTGCTGCCGCGCTCCTCCGATCATTCCTCGCAAGCGCTCACCGCCGGCAGTCGGGCCATCGGGTCATCCGTGCGGCAGCGCAGCCGGAACGTGCTGGTGGCCTGCGAAACCGGCCTCTCACTGATGCTGCTCGTCGCCGCCGGTCTGGTGATCCAGAGCCTCTACTGGCTGAGCCAGGAACGGCTCGGGTTCTCAAGCAAGAACGTCCTCACATTCCGCACTCCGCCGCCGCAGGGCTGGTACAAGAGCGGCGTGGCCCGCCAGGCCTTCGAGGACGCGATGCTCGACAGGCTCAAATCCCTCCCGGGAGTTACGGGAGTGGCCGCCGTCAACGTACTGCCGCTTCAGGAACAGAATAACTTCCCCGCCGAGCGCGCCTCTCGCCCCGATCTCAACATTGGCGGCACCGAGATCCGATTTGTAACTCCGGAGTATTTCAACGTCCTGCGCATTGAGCTCAAGCGTGGCCGGGCGTTCAATGCCGGCGACGGTAAGTCCGCCCTCCCCGTGGCGATCGTCAATGAGACACTGGCGCGCCGCTGGTGGCCCTCGGAGGCGCCGCTCGGCGACCGCATCGTCGTGGGACGGTTCCGTGGCGAGGATCTCGGCGGGATCAACGAGCCGCCCCGCGAAGTGGTGGGCATCGTCGCCGATACCAAGGCCGTCTACCTGAAGGAGCCTCCCCGTCCGACCATCTACCTGCCCGCGGCGCAAGTCGCCTGGATGAATGGTGGAATGTACTGGGCCGTGCAGACCCCGCAAGCTGATGCGGCCGCCTCCCAGATTCGAAGCATCGTCCGCGAGATCGAGCCGAGGCAACGCGTGGAGCGGCTCCAGACATTGGACAAGATCGTCGCCTCCACATCCGCGGGGCCGCGTCTGCATGCATGGCTCTTCGGTTTCTTCGCGGCGCTCGCCCTCATCCTGACCGCGCTCGGCGTCTACGGACTGGTCTCCTACTCGGTCGCCCAACGCACCGCCGAGATCGGTACGCGAATGGCGCTCGGAGCCACCAATTCCGACGTCATGCGGCTCATTCTCAGTCAGGGTCTGTTCGCAATGACCATCGGCATTGTCCTCGGGCTCGCCGGGGCTTTTCTGCTATCCCGGTCGATCACCGCATTGCTGTTTGGTGTGCGCAGCACCGATCCGTTGAGTTTCGCCGGTGGCGCCGCCCTGCTGCTCACCGCGGGGTTGATGGCGAGCTACCTGCCGGCCCGCCGCGCCATCAAGATCGACCCGAGCAGCGCCCTGCGCGCCGACTAATCCCCTGCATTCACCACCTCTGAAGGCGCGGGCTCCATCAGCGGCCCGCGCGCCTCCCCGCGCCCATCAGTAAGCCGCCGGTAACTTCCAGCAGCCCGCGTCCACTCGTATTGGAGCATTTTCCTCTGTAAGATCCCATGCGAACCCGCTGAAGTTTGATCTTTATCAAGCAGCCTCGGGTGGAATCTCACTCCGAAGCTTCTGCCTGTCAATCACCCCATCGCTGCTAAGTGTCGTGCTAACAATCGATTGCACCAAACCGCAAAGATCCGGATCACCGTCCGCCCGCGGGCCGCCAGAATTGTGCCATTGCAGCCGCGCCGCACTTAGCGAATAATCAATTTGAAGTTAGGGGACACGCTATGGAGACGCCCCAATGGCGGCAGCTTGTCTGCATCACGGAACCCGGCGAATTCCCCCAGCATCAACCACCCGCACCACCCGTTCGAAGCCCTGTAGCGTCAGACTGAAGATCGGCGCCACAGACTCCTTCGGACAAGAAATCTGAGAAAGGAGACATCTCATGACCAAGATTCTTGCTCTGCAGCGTCTTCGGGCCTCCGACCAGCCCGTAGTTGCCGTCAGCACCAGCAGCATCAACTGCGGTGGCGTCGAGCCCCTGGCCTCTACGTGCAGCATCGGCTGCGTGTAGGCCTGATCCCGCGCCGGCTGGCCGGGGCAATCTGGCCAGCCGGTACCGGCCCCAACGACATAACGAAACCAAAGGTGCCCCGCCGATGAGAAAGATCCTTGCACTCCAGCGACTGCGCAGTGCCGGAGGACCGCCGGTCGCACTTAGCACCAGCAGCGTGAACTGCGGTGCCGTTGAGCCGCTACAGTCCACTTGCAGCATCGATTGCGGCGGTGGCATGTCCGGCTTTCCTCCCTGCATCTGACCACTTACTCCGCCGCTTACCGTAGGCAGCGGTTCCGGGTCCACCCCGGTCCCCGGGGTATGGCCACCTCAACCTTGGCAGGCCGCTAGTCGAAGCGCGGCACGCCGAGTGACCCAATCATTCCATCTCAGGAGGATGTTAGCTATGAAGAAAGTCCTTGCGCTTCAGCGTCTACGCGCTTCCGGCGAGCCGGTGGTGGCGGTGAGCACCAGCAGCATCAACTGCGGCCACGTCGAACCCCTGGAATCCACTTGCAGCATCAACTGTAAGTAATTCCTGTTTCCCGCTGTCCGCTGCTCACCCGCGGCGCGCCAGCCAAACCCAAACCCAAACAAGGAGAAAGCATGACCAAGATGAAGATCCTCGCCCTGCAGCGCCTGCGGGCAGCCGACCAGCCCGTTGTCGCCGTGAGCACCAGCAGCATCAACTGCGGTCACGTCGAGCCGCTCGAGTCAAGTTGCAGCATTTACTGCGTCTAAGCATGTCCGGCGGGTCCACCCGCCCGCCGGGCTTCTCCTTTCTTCCAAAGTTCGAACGGTTTCTATTTCCAATCCCCGTCTGACAATCCCGCGCGAATGATGAGGCCCCATGTACGAATTCACGTTCTACACGTTCTGCGATCGCGAGTATTTCGAGCCGCTCGGCCGCTATCCGATCGGACGCACTTACCTCGATAGCCTGAAAGAGCTGCTGCCTCCCGGCTGGGGCGTCTCGCGCTCCGACGTGTGGCTTCAGGCGACGCCGGAAGGCGCGAAGATCCGGCCGCAGGGTTTCAAGATCCACCTGGCGAGCGCCGTCTCCACGGGCCGCACGATGTTACAGCGGTTCGTGCCTGTGTGCGTCTCCACCCGGACACCCTTCAAGATCGCCGCGGACCCGACGCTGCACCTCTTCCTCAACTCGAAACGCTATCCCCGTGGTGGCGCAGGCAAGTTCGCAACCATCTATCCATCCAGTGATGAGAGCTTCCGTGAACTCCTCGACCTCCTCGACGAAGCCACTCGCGGCTTCAGCGGTCCCTACGTCCTCTCCGACCGCCGCTACAAAAACAGCAAAACCGTGTTCTACCGCTATGGCGGCCTCCAGCGCATGGAAGAACTCCGCGTCGACGGCACGCGCCGTATGATGATCCAGGCTCCCGATGGCGCATGGGAGCCCGACACGCGCACGCCGTTCTTCCAACTGCCCTTGTGGGTGGAAGATCCTGTCGCCGGCCCATCGGAAGCCGTAGCGGACGACACCGCCGACACCCTCCTCAACGGCCGTTACGAAGTGACCGAGGCGTTGAATTTCACTAACACGGGCGGGGTCTACCGCGCGACCGATCACCGCACCGGACGCGAGGTCGTGATCAAGGAAGCCCGCCCCCACACCATTCTGTGGGCATCCGGCCACCACGCCATCGACGCGCTCACCGCCCTCCGGCACGAGCAGACCTGCCTCCGCGAGTTGCAGGGTCTCCCCTTCGTCCCCGAACTGATCGACTCCTTCGAAGAGTGGGAGAACACCTTTCTGGTGGCATCCTACTTCGACGGCGTGCCACTGGCCCGCCTGCGCGCCATGGAGGAGTTCATCCTGCTGACCCGTATCGACGATGAGGAGCAGGTGGAGCGCTTCTCCAACATCTGGAAGAACGTCTGTCTCCAGGTGCTCGATGCCGTCGACGCCTTCCACCAGCGCGGCGTGATCCTCGGCGACATCTCGCCGGGGAACGTGCTCATGAATCGCGACACCGGCCAGCTTGTGTTCATCGACTTCGAGAGCGCGCAGTGCAGCGCTGGCGAGTCGCAGCTCTCTGACTTCGCGGTGCAGTGGTTCAATCCCGGATTCCGCCGCGTCGAACGGCGATCCGAGCAGGCGCTCGATCCCTCCGACGACTACTTTGCCTGCGGCATGCTTCTCTACAACCTGCTGTGCCCCATTCAGACGATGTTCGAACTGGACAGGAAGCACCCCACTGGCCGCGTGCTCGACTATTTCATCGAGGCAGGCGTCCCTGAGGAGATCCGCCGGATCATCCACGCCTTGTTCGAAGGGCGTCCGGAGGAGGCACGGCGTCTGTGCCGCGAATGGAATCCCGAAACACGCCGCACGCAGCGAGCCTTCGCCGCCGCCAGCTAACAAGCCGCAACGCCTCTCGCTTCGCCGCGCGCTCCACCGGGCCGCGGACGGCGCCGCACCCCTCGCCGCGAACGTGAGGGACCGGCCGCCGCAAGCGCCGAGAACCGACCGCCACAAGGAGAACCATCGAGATGACCGCCCTTACTGAACTCCGCGAAACACCGCTCGCGCATGGCCACATCACCGATCCGCGCGCGATCATCGAACAGATCCTCAACTCCGCGGACTACACCCGCACCGACCGTCTCTGGCCGGCCGACCCGATCGTCTTCCAAACCAATCCGCTCAACGTCGCCTACGGAGCCTGCGGAACCGCGCTGTTCCTTCACGACGTGCTCGGAGAGCTGCCACCCCGCATCCGCGAATGGCTGCTGGCAAGGCCGGTCGACGCGAGTTCCTACCCACCCGGCCTCTACTCGGGAATCGCCGGCGTCGCCTGGACCTTCGCCATGATGGGTCTGGAAGAGCGTGCCGGCGAACTGTTCCGCCTGATCCCGGAATCCCCGCTCGCATTCAAGGCCTACGACATGTTCAACGGCGCCTCTGGCTGGGGACTCGCCGCGTTGGCCAGGTACGTCGAAACCGGAGACGGCTGGTATCTCAACCTCGCGGGCCGCGCCGGCGACTATCTTCTTGCCAACGCCCAGCGTGATGAGCACGGAGCGTTCTGGCGCGATGAGGACGGCATCGTCCGCCTGGGCTTCGGTCTCGGCGGCAGCGGAATCGCCCTCTTCCTGCTCTACCTCGGCAAGACCTCGGGCGAAACGCGGTACGTGAGCGCGGCGCGCGAGGCGATGGATTTCGAAATCGCCAAAGCGCAGCACCGCGGCGGCGCGATGGTCTGGGGCGCGACTCCCGATATCGCCGAGCATCGTCCCTACTGGTTGCGCGGCGGCGCCGGCGTGGCGAGCGCGCTGATCCGCTTCGGCGCCACGCTCCACGAGCAGTACTACTCCGGCATCGCCGCGAAAGCTGCTCGAGGCTGCGCGGCGTTCTTCTCCGTCGCGCCGCATCTGTTCGAAGGCCTCGCCTCAATGGGCGAGACACTTCTCGACATGTATCAGGCGACGGGCGAGCAGCACTACCTCGACCTCGCCCGGCAGAAGGCGGAACAGATCATGCTCTACCGCATCGACAGCCGCAATGGCATCGCCTTCCCGGGCCGCTATCTGCTGCGCATCAGCAATGACTACGGCATGGGCAGCGCCGGCATCGGTCTCTACTTCCACCGCCTGACCGGACAACGCCCGCGCCGCTTCCACGACATCTTCGCGCCCGCCTCGGCCTTCGCCGCCGGGCCGGGCCGCCGCACGGAGTGAACGCACATGAATTCCATCGCATCCGCTCTCCTCTCCGATATCCGCCTCGCCTTCCGCGTGATTGCGCGGTCGCCGGCGTTCAGCGCGGTCGCCATTCTTTCGCTCGGTCTCGGCATCGGCGCCAACACCGCTGTCTTCAGCGTCGTCAACAGCGTGCTGCTGCGGCCGCTGCCTTACGCCAATCCGGACCAGTTGGTCCGAATCTCCGACAAGACCACGCAGGATGCGCTCAGCGTGGGCGCGCTCGAGTTTCTGCGGCAGCACGCCGAGTCCTACTCCGCGGTTGCCGGCTACCGTGGCCCTTCGGAAAGAAGATTCTCCGCGGGCGCGGAGCAGGAATGGATCAACGTTCTGCCCGTCACCGGCGGATTCCTGCAAACCATCGGCATCCAACCCGCCATCGGCCGGGACTTCAATCGCGACGAGAGCATTACCGGCGGTCCACGGTCGATCATCCTTACCGATTCGCTGTGGCGTAGCGCGTTTGGCGCCGATCCCACCGCGGTCGGCCGCACCATCACGCTGAACGAGACGGCCAAATATCTGGTCATCGGCGTGCTTCCCGCCTCGTACTGGTTTCCGCACCCGGCCGATGCGTTGATCGCCCTCCGGCCCACCGGCGGCGTCGATGATGCGGGCGCCAACACACAACTCATCGCGCGCCTCAGGCCATCCCGGCAACTGCGCGAGGCTCAGACGGAGCTCGTCAACCTCGGCGCCAACTTCCGCCGCACGCCCCACGCGCACTCGAAGTTCGAAGGCTTCACCGCAGGCGGCTTCCACCAGTCTCTCGTCGCCGACCTCCAGGTCAAGATCCTCCTGATCTTCGGCGCCACCGTATTGCTCCTGTTGATTGCCTGCTGCAACCTCGCGGGCCTGCTGCTCACCCGCTTCGCGGCCCGCGGCAAGGAACTCGCGATTCGTCTCGCGGTGGGCGGTGGACTCGCGCGCCTACTCGGCCAGTTCCTGGTGGAGAACATGGTGCTCGTCTCGATTGGCGCGGCCACCGGGCTCGCCGGCGCCTTCTGGCTCCTCAAGCTGATGCTTGCCATGATGCCGTTCCGTCTGCCTGCCTCGGGCCCCTTGCGAATTGATGGCGCCGTCCTCGGATTCACCGTACTCACGGTCCTGTTCACCTCTCTCCTGCTCACCCTGGTGGCGCTCTATGCGATCCTGCGCCTGAACATCCTCGCCGCGCTCCAGGCGGGCGGCCGCGGTAATGCGGCTTCGGTGCGGCAGCGGACCCGAAGTCTGCTGGTAGTTGGCGAAGTCGCCATGGCGGCGAGCCTCCTGATCACGGCGGCGCTCCTGGTGCAGAGCCTCTTCCTCCTGCAGAGGCAGCGCCTCGGTTTCGAACCGCATGGGCTCACCACCTTCCAGACCCCGATCGCGAAGGGCCAGGACCGCACCGCCGGCCGAATGGCCGCCTTCGCCACCGCGCTCTCCGAACGCCTGAAAACACTTCCGGGCGTGCGTGCGGTCGCAGCGGCGAACGTGCTGCCCTTGACCGGCCCCAACAACCTTCCCGCGCAGCGCGACGGCTTCCCCGAACACAGCTTCGGCGGTGTCGAGATCCGCCTGGTCACCGGGAGTTACTTCGAAGCCATGGGCATCGCCGTGCAAGGAGGGCGTGTGTTCGGCTCTGGCGATCGCGCGGCCGGCGCGCCCGTCGCCGTGATCAACGAGACGCTCGCCAAGAGGTGGTGGCCCGGCGGAGAGCCGGTGGGCGGACGCCTCGTCATCGGCCGCCTTCATGGCAAGGATTTCCCGGAGATCAAGGACGCCGCTCGCGAAGTGATCGGCGTCGCGGCCGACACCAAGGTGCTCAGCCTCAAGGAAGCTCCCCGTCCCACCATCTACATCCCGCTTGGCCAGGCTCCCGATGTCTTCACCGGAATGAGCGACGGGCTGTCATGGGTTGTCAGTTCCGCGCGCACACCGGCACTGGCCGAAGTGCGCGCCGCGGTCCGCGAGCACAACCCCTCGCAGACCCTTCGCCGCTTCCGTTCCATGGAGGACCTCGTCGCCGCCACCACCGCGGACTCCCGGCTCGATGCGTGGCTGGTAGGCCTGTTCGCGGCCGTTGCGTTCGCCCTCTCCATCGCCGGCGTCTACGGGCTGGTGTCGTTCTCCGTCAGCCAGCGCCACAACGAGATCGGCACGCGCATGGCGCTTGGCGCGGCCCGCACGGACATCGTCAGGCTCATCCTCAGCCACGGCGTCGCACTCACCATGACCGGTCTCGCGATCGGCGCAACCGCCGCGCTCCTGCTGACCGGCTCGCTCTCCAAGCTCCTCTACGGCGTGAAACCGCGCGATCCGCTCAGCTTCGCCGCCGCCGCGGTCCTTCTTCTGTGCGCCGGCGCCGCCGCGAGCTACGTACCTGCCCGCAAGGCCAGCCGCATCGACCCGATGCTTCTCCTCCGCGGCGAATGAACCGCGAAGGCTTGCTCGAATCCGCCAACGCCGCCTTTGCCAACGGCGAATGGAGCGGCGTCCTCGACCATTGCGCTCCCCTCGTGCGTGCCGCGCAGACCGAGGTCGAGGGCAGGAGTCTGATGGCCTCGGCACTGCTCGAGTTGCACTTTGCGTGGGAGGCCAAGGAGTTGGTTGAGGAGGCGGCCCTCGTCGCGCCGCACAACCCCGCCGTCGCCTGCCTGCTTGCTCGCTGCTACCTGGAAGGAGGCCGCTTCAGTGAGGCCATCGGCATCGCCGGGGATCTTCTCGCCACCAACCCGGATGATCCCGCGGCGCGCGGCTGCATGACGCAGGCCCTGTCGGCCCGCATGAACCTGCGGCGAATCTCGGCGCACCTGCCGCCGGCCGGCGCCGTTCCCGGCCGCTCCCGTGGAACTTACACGCACATACCCATAGTGATTAACTGCCGGGACCGCGTCTCCGGAGTCCATTTACTCATCGAATGGCTGTTGCGGGCGGGATACCAGTATCTGATTCTGCTCGACAATAACTCCACTTATCCGCCGCTCCTCCGGTACTACGCCGGCCTGAAGGACTCGCGCATTCACATCCGCCGTCTGCCGGCGAACCTCGGCCATACGGCGATCTGGCGATGCGGCCTCGCCTCCTGGTTCGGCGAAGTGCCGTTCGTCTACACCGATCCCGACGTCGTTCCCGTGGAGGACTGCCCGCACGGCGCCATACAGCACTTGCGCGAGCTGCTCAACGCGCATCCGCAGGCATCCAAGGCCGGGCTGTCGCTACGTATCGACGATTTGCCGGCCTGCTTCGCCCACCGCGACGCCGTGATCGCGCACGAATCGCCGTTCTGGCGGCGCCCGCTGTCCGGCGGTTGCTACGACGCTCCCGTCGACACGACCTTCGCGCTCTACCGCCCCGGCGCATGGTATCAGTTGACCGCCGTGCGCGCCGCCTGTCCGTACTCCGCGCGGCACCTGCCGTGGTACCGCGATAGTTCTGTGATCACGGATGAAGACCGCTACTACCTCGCTCACGGCTTACCCGGAGTAAGTTCGTGGGGCTCTCGCTCCTGACCAGTTTTAATTTCTTTCGCCACCATTTACGACCAGCAAGGAGATCACGATGCAACTGCCTGAGCTGTTCCTGTCATTCGCCCTGGCCGGCGTTGCCGCCGCCGGCACGGGCGCGCCCACTCCCCCGCTGCTGATGCAGAAACCCACCGTCAACGGCACGCACATCGTGTTCTCCTTCGCGCGCGACCTCTGGGTCGTCGGCCGGAACGGTGGGGACGCGGCGCGGCTGACCGCGGGAGCCGGCACCGAAACCGATCCGCACTTCTCGCCTGACGGCACGAAGGTGGCGTTCACCGGCGAGTACGACGGAAACATCGACGTGTTCGTCGTGCCCGTCACCGGCGGCGTCCCCACGCGTCTCACCTACCATCCGGGACCCGATACTGCCGCCGGTTGGACGCCTGATGGGAAGTCCGTTCTCTTCCGCAGTTCCCGGGATAGCCACGCCCGCTTTGGACGCCTGTTCACCGTCCCGCTGGAGGGTGGACTCCCAACGGAAGTGCCCCTTCCGATGGCCGAAGAAGGCGCTTACTCCCCCGACGGAACGCGCATCGCCTACGTCCCCCTGCCCAAGGCCCGCACCTGGAAGCGATACCGCGGCGGGCGGACTACCCCAATCTGGATTGCTCGTCTCACGGGCTCCTCCATCGAGAAACTGCCGCGCGGCAACTCGAATGACTTTTCGCCGATGTGGATCGGTAACAGCATCTACTATCTCTCGGACTGCAACGGCGCGGTAACTCTCTTCTCCTATGACCTCGCCAGCCGCAAGATCGAGGAGCTGTTTCCGAACACCGGGCTCGACATCAAGTCCGCCTCCGCGGGCCCCGGCGCCATCGCCCTCGAACAGTTCGGCGCCATCCTCCTCTACGACCTCCGGACACGAACCGTTCGCAAGGTGGATATTCGCATCGCCGCGGATCTCACGGAAGTACGGCCGCGATTCGAGAAGGCCGGCGGTCAGCTCGGGGGCGGAGCGCTTTCTCCCAATGGCGCCCGCGCTGTCTTTGAAGCGCATGGCGAAGTGATCACCGTTCCCGCCCGCCGTGGCAACCCGCGCAACCTCACCAACACCCCGGGCGCCGTGGAGCGCGGTCCCGCATGGTCGCCCGGCGGCGGACGCATCGCCTACTTCTCCGACGAGCCCGGCGAGTACGAGCTCCACATCAAGGATCAGAACGGGCTCGGCAGCCCCGCCCGCTACACGTTGGCCGAACCACCGGCCTACTACTCATCGCCGCTCTGGTCCCCCGACGGGAAGCGGATCGCCTACCGTGGCATTCTCAGCCTTTACAGCCTCGACCTGGAAACCGGCAGATCAACGCTCATCGGCGCCGACACCTACCACGCACCCTGGCGCGGGCTCAGCCCCTCCTGGTCGCCGGACAGTAAGTGGCTCGCCTATTCGCCGCTCATGAAGAATCATATGCGGGCCGTTTTCGTGTACTCCTTCGAGGACGGCAAGGCCCATCGCATCTCCGACGGCTTGAGCGACGCGCAGAACCCGGTCTTTGACCGCAACGGCAGACACATCTACTTCACCTCCAGCACCAACACCGGACTGATCACCGCGTGGCTCGACATGTCGAGCATCGGCCGGGAGGTTACGCGCAACGTCTACGTCGTGGCCTTGCGCCGTGAGGACCGCTCACCGCTCGCTCCCGAAAGCGATGAAGAGCCCGTCACGCGCGACAAACCGCCCGCCGAAAAGAAGGGCGATCCCGCGGTCCGCATCGACTTCGATCAGATCGAGCAGCGCATCCTGGCGCTCCCCATTACCGCCCGCAACTACAGCTATCTCGCCGCCGGCAAGGAAGGCATCCTCTATCTGATGGAGTATCCTCCGGCAGCCGAGCCATGGCGCCGCTCCAACGTGCATAAGTTCGATATGAAGGCTCGTAAGCCGGAAAAAATCCTGGACGGAGTCGGAGCTTTCGAAGTCTCCGCCAGCGGCGAGCAGTTACTGTATGTGCAGAACGGCAAATGGGCGATCGCCTCCGCGGCGTCCGCTCCCAAGCCCGGCGAAGGCGCGCTGCGGCTCGACGACATCGAAATCCGCGTCGATCCCAGAGCCGAGTGGCGCCAGATGTATCGCGAAGTGTGGCGCATCCAACGCGACATGTTCTACGATCCCGGCCTGCACGGCCTCGACCGCGAACGCATCCAGGCGCGCTACGCACCCTTCCTCGACGGCCTCACCAGCCGTAGCGACCTGACCTATCTGTTCCAGGAGATGCTGGGTGAACTGACTGTCGGCCATCTCAACGTGGAGGGCGGCTCCGAGACGCAGCCCAAACGCGTGCGCGGCGGCCTGCTCGGCGCTGACTTCGAAATTCACAACGGACGCTACCGCTTCAAGCATGTCTACTCCGGCGAGAACTGGAATCCCCAACTCCGTGCGCCGCTGACCGAGCCTGGGGTCAACGTGCGCGCGGGCGACTATCTGCTCGCCGTCAACGGCCGCGACCTCACCGCAACCAGCAACGTCTACTCGTTCTTTGAAGGCACCGCCGGTACCGCCGTTCTGCTTCGTGTCGCCTCCGGCGATTCGGGCGAGGGCGCCCGCGACGTCACCGTGGTCCCCATCGCCGACGAATACGAACTTCGCAACCGCGCATGGATCGACGGCAATCGTCGCAAGGTCGACCATCTCAGTGGCGGTCGCCTAGCTTATGTCTATCTTCCTTCCACCGGCGAAGCGGGATTCCAGAGCTTCAACCGCTACTACTACGCGCAGGCCGACAAACAAGGCGCCATCATCGACGAGCGCTTCAACCGCGGTGGCAACATGGCCGACTACATCGTGGAGCGCCTGAAACAACCGTTGCTGAACATGTGGCACACACGCGCCGGAGAGGACTTCCCCACGCCGCAGAACCAGATCTTCGGTCCGAAAGTCCTCATCGCGAATGAATACTCGGCCTCCGGTGGCGACGCCCTGGCATGGATGTTCCGCCAGACCGGCGCCGGCGCCATCGTCGGCAAGCGCACCTGGGGCGGCATGGTCGGCATCTTCGATATCCCCGTGCTCATGGATGGCGGCTTCGTCACGGTTCCCAACATCGCCTTCTACAATCCCCGCGGCGGCTGGGAGTTGGAGAACGTGGGCGTGCCTCCCGACATTGAGGTGGAA
This sequence comes from Bryobacterales bacterium, assembly GCA_016789785.1. The sequence goes on along the minus strand of JAEUQE010000014.1, from coordinate 16,686 downwards.
CAGGATCCCGCCGCCGTGCGGGCCGGCCACGACCCACAACTGGAGAAGGCCGTCGAGGTTGCCCTTGCCGCTCTGGCAGCCAAGCCTCCCGTGCTCTACAGCCGGCCCGCGTTCCCGAACTATCATCGCAATGCGAATCCGCGGATCTCCGACGGAGGCCAACAGTGAAAACCGCTCTTGTTACCGGCGGTGCGGGCTTCATCGGAAGTCACGTTGCCGAGTGGCTGCTGGAGCGCGACTGGCGCGTCGTGGCGGTCGACAACTTCGACCCCTTCTACGACCCCGCCACCAAGCGCGCCAACCTTCGCAAGGCCTCGCGCGATCCGCGATTCACCTTAATCGAAGCCGATATTCGCGACGCCGGCTTCCTCGGCCTGCCCCTGCCGCCCAAACTCGATGTCATCGTGCACCTCGCGGCCAAGGCAGGCGTGCGGCCCTCGATTGACGATCCGCTCGCCTACCAGCAGGTCAATGTCGCGGGCACGCAGAATGTCCTCGAGCTTGCGCGTCACAAACAGGTGCCGCGGTTTGTCTTCGCATCGAGCAGCAGCGTCTACGGTGAGAATCCAAACGTCCCCTGGAGCGAAGCAGACCATGTGCTGCTGCCGGTCAGCCCCTACGCCGGCACGAAGGTCAGTGGCGAGTTGATGGGCCATGTTTATTCCCAGCTCTTCGGAATTCGCTTCCTCGCGCTACGCTTCTTCACGGTCTTCGGACCCCGGCAACGCCCTGATCTCGCCATCCACAAGTTCGCCCGCCTGCTGCTTGCAGGCGGCGAGATCCCGGTCTTCGGCGACGGTTCGGCCAGCCGCGACTACACCTACATCGACGACATCGTGGCGGGCATCGGTGCCGCCATCGGCTACCAGGACTCGAGCTATGAGGTCTTCAACCTCGGCAGCGACCGGCCAGTCGCTCTCGACGAAGTGATTCGTACATTGGAAACCGTCTCCGCGATTGGCGCGAGACGGCGCGCTTTGCCGGCCCAACCTGGCGACGTTCCGCGGACCTGGGCCAACATCTCCAAGGCCTCGCGCCTCCTGGGCTACGCACCCCAGGTGAGTTTCGCCGATGGCATCGCGCGCTTCTGGCGCTGGTTCGCACAGGCCGCGCGCGAGGTGCATGCGTGACCACCAACGGACCAAGACGGCTCATCGTGCATGCCGACGACCTCGGCCTCGGGTGCTCCGTCAACTCAGCCACGGTCAGCGCCCTGATCAGCGGACACATCACCTCCGCCAGCATCATGGCCGTGGCGCCCTGCTTTGACGACGCGGTGCAACAAGTGCTTCAGGCCCGCCGCCAACTCGACATCGGCGTGCACCTCACCGTGACCAGCGAGTGGCCGAACTACAAGTGGGGGCCGCTCACCCGCATGACGCCGGACTGCGGACTCATCGGCTCCAATGGCTGCTTCTTCCCCGATATCATCAGCCGAAGCATCGATATCGAATGCTTGCGCAACGAGCTATGCGCGCAGATCGAACGCACGATTCGCGCCGGAATCACGCCCACGCACATCGACAGTCACATGTTCGCCTTGTACCGCGCACCGGATCTTCTGCGGGCATATCTGGCGGTGGCGCACCAGTATGCATTGCCCGCGCTGGTCCCTCCCTCGTGCCGTTATGACCCGGGCTTCTCTCCCGTCATCGACACTGCTGACTTCAGGCTTCGAGGCGTGTACCAGGCAACTCCCGCCACCGGGCCCGGCGACTGGGAGGACTTTTACGCCGAGGTCGCCGCGGCCGTGAAGCCAGGCCTCAGCGAGTTGCTGGTCCATCTCGGCTATGACGATCAGGAACTCCGCGCCATCACCGGAGTCGATACCAACTGGGGCTCCCGCTGGCGCCAGCGCGACCTCGACGCCATGCGCGCCGGTCTCTTCCGTTCCGCGCTCGATGCCAACGCCGTCGAACTGGTCACCTGGACCAATGCCTGAAGCGCTGTTTGCCGCCGCTCATTAGCGCCGGCGCCTCGCACCCCACCGGCCGTTCCAACAAGGCGCGACCGCACTGGGGCAGTGTTCGCAACCAAGCCAGCCACCGCAAGGAGCACTCCATGCAACAACTCGAATCCGCCTGCACCTACAACACCATGGCCGAGCACTACCATCTGCTCTACAGCGACTGGCGCCAACACGTCAGCGAACAATCCGGCATACTGGGCCCCCTGTTGGAAACCCAACTCGGCCCCGGCCCCCTGAAGCTGCTCGATTGCACCTGCGGCATCGGCACGCAAGCCATCGGCCTGAGCCAGCGCGGCCACCACGTCACCGCCGCCGACTTCTGCGAACCCGCCCTGCACCGGGCCCGAATCGAAGCTGCACGCGCCGGCGTCTCCATCGATCTGCGCCATGCCGACATCCGCCACCTGGACCACCTCGCCATCTCCGCTTGCGACGCCGTCCTCGCCATGGAGAACTCCATCCCCCACCTGCTCACCGACGAGCAGTTGGCACAGGCGTTCCGCGCCACCTACTCCGTCCTTCGTCCCGGAGGACTGTTCGTCATGTCGATGGGCGACTTCGACCTCATCGCCCCCAGGCGCACTCGCTTTCAAGGACCTGTCTTCCATTCCGAGGGGCCGTTTCCGCGCATCCTCCACCAGGTTTGGGAGTGGCTCGACGAGCGCACCTTCCGCCTGCATCTGTTCATCACTCGCGAACTCGGCGAAGGATGGCAATCGCTCCACTTCCCGGTCGTCTATCGCGCACTGCTCCGCGGCGAAGTGACGGACCTGCTCACCGCCGCCGGCTACACCAATATCCGCTGGCTGATGCCCGCGGAGAGCGGCTTCTTTCAGCCAATCGCAATGGCGGCCCGTCCCATGGAGCACACGGCATGACAGGCATCCGACACTTCGAGCCACTCGGTGTCACACCGGCCCTGATCCACCATGCGCTCAACGAGGCACTGGCGCGCGGCGGCGGCCACTGCGACCTCTACTTCGAGCACAAGCTCACCAGCTACATCGGCGCAGAGGACGGCCAGGTAAGACGAGCCTTCACCCAGACGGACCTCGGACTGGGAATCCGCGTCGTCGACGGCGATGCCACGGGCTACTCCTTCACCGAGGACCTCGCCATTCGGCCGGTCCGCGAAACCGCGCGTACCGCCGCGGCCATCGCAGCCTCATCGCCGCGGCCCGCCCCCGCCACGTTCCGCGCCCTCCCCACGCCGCGATACTACGGCGCGCGCACTCCGTGGGAGGACGTCGAAACAGGGCGCAAGATCGCCATCGCCGCCGCGATCCAGGACAGGGTCCAGTCCCTCGACACGCGCCTCGTCATGTGCTCCGTGCAGTTCAACGACGAAGTGCGCCATATCCTGATCGTGCGTTCCGACGGGGTCATTGCTTCCGATACGCAGCCCCTCACCAGCGCCTATGTGCGCCTCGTGGCCGAGCGCAACGGCAAGCGCGAGGAGGGATTCTACGGTCTCTCCGGCCGCTATGGTATCGAATACTATACCCCGGAAATCCTCGACCACCTTGCCCGCGAGGCCGTCGCGCGCACGCTCCGCAACTTCGACGCCGCCAAGGCGCCCGCCGGCCGGATGGATGTTGTGCTTGCTCCAGGCACCTCCGGCATCCTGCTGCACGAAGCCATCGGCCACGGACTGGAAGCCGACTTCAACCGCAACCGCGTCTCCGTGTTCACCGGCAGGATCGGGCAGCGCGTGGCCCCATCCTTCGTCTCCATCATCGACGATGGCACCAACCCGGACCAGCACGGCTCCATCCACATCGACGACGAAGGCAACCCCTCGCGGCGAACGGTTCTCGTCGAGAACGGAATCCTCACCAGCTACATGCACGACGAACTCACCGCCCGCCATTATGGCGTCGAGCCCACCGGCAACGGCCGCCGCGATTCGTTCCGCAGCTATCCCATTCCCCGCATGCGCAACACCTACATGCTTCCCGGTCCTCACACACCCGAAGAGATCATCGGTAGCGTCAGGCACGGGATCTATGCGGAAGAGTTCACCAACGGCGAGGTCCTGATCGGCGCGGGCGACTTCTCGTTCAACATGAAGCTCGGCTACCTCATCGAGAACGGCAAACTCACACGCCCCCTCAAGGACGTCAACATCATCGGCAACGGCCCCGAGGCGCTCCGCTCCATTCGCATGGCAGGCAACGATCTGCGCATGTCCCGCGCGGCCAGCTGCTGCTCGAAGGAAGGGCAGGCGGTGCCCGTGCAGATGGGCCTTCCCACGGTCAGGATCGAGGGTCTCACGGCCGGAGGGAGCGCCCATGACTAGCCGGGAGTGCCTCGACTACGCCCGTCTCGCGGCCGACCTCGCCCGCAAGCATGGCGCCGATGCCGCCGCCGTCAACGTCCACTTCGAAAGGACCTGTCAGGCCGCGGTCCGCGACTCGCACATCGACAGCCTCCAGGAAGCGACCCGCCGCGGCGTCTCCATCTCCATCTATCTCGGAGGCCGGTTCTCCAGCCACGGCACCAGCGACCTCCGCCCGGAGGCTCTCGATCCTTTCATCCGCAAAGCAGTGGCCCTCACGCGCCACCTGGCCGCCGACCCCTTCCGCCAGCTTCCGGAGCCCCGCGATTACGAAGGGCGCCAACAGCACGACCTCGATCTCGTCGACCCGTCCTGCCTGGAAAGTGGCTCCGCTTCCTGTCTTGCGAGTGCCCGCGCCCTTGCCGATGCGGCGCTGCGCTTGGGCGGCAACGTCGTCTCCGTGGCAGGCGAGTTCCAGGAGAACCTCTCTCTGGCGGCGCGCGTCCACACCAACGGCTTCGAGGGGGAAAACTCGGGCACTACCTTTTCGCACTTCGTCTCCGTCACTGTCGACGCGGGCGATGGCAGCCTGCCCGAGGACTGCTTCTACGCCTCCAGCCGCCACCGCCGCGAGCTTCCTCATCCCGAAGCCGCCGCAAGAGAGGCGGTCCAGCGTGCGCGCCGCCGTATCGGCCAACGCGCCCTGCCCACCGCCGAGTACGAATTACTCGTCGAGAACCGTGCCGCAGGCAGACTACTTACTCCCCTCATTGGTGCGATGTCCGGCAGGGCGATCCAGCAAAGAAGCTCCTTTCTCGAAGGAATGCAGGGACAGCCGGTCGCACACCCCTCGATCACCATTGAGGACGACCCGTTCATCGCCGGCGCGCCCGGATCCCGCCTCTTCGATGCCGAAGGACTCGCGCTCCGCCGCCGCGAGCTCATTCGCCGGGGAACCCTCGAGGATCTCTACATCGACAGCTACCATGCACGCAAGCTCGGCCGGCGTCCTACTGGCGGCTCGCCGTCCAACGTTGTCGTCCGCGGCGAAGCGGCACCGCTCTCGGCTTTGATCGCGGGAATTCGCCGCGGCGTTCTCGTCACCCAGTTCGTCGGCGGCCAGTCCAATTCCGTCACGGGGGACTTCTCCCTCGGCGTGGCGGGAATCGCGATCATCGCCGGAGAACTGGCGCACCCGGTCAACGAAATGAACGTCTCCGGCAACTATATCCCGCTCTGGAAGTCCGTCGCCGGCCTGGGTGACGAGCCCTATCGTTACGGCATCCTGCGCACGCCGGCCTTGCACTTCCACGCCGCCCAACTCAGCGGATCCTGACCGGCAATACAAATCCTGTAAAAAGCCATCGATTCCGATCAAAAAGGAGGACAAGTTCATGTCAACCACAACGGATGTCATTTGGGAGAAAATGTACCAGGACGGCGGCTGGGAGTTTCTGAAGGAGATACAGGAGACCGGCCATTACGCCGTGATCGCGGGCTATCTCCGGCGCCTGGTTCAAGGCGCCGCCATCGTCGACCTCGGTTGCGGCGAAGCCCTCCTGTACCGGTATCTTCACCCGCGTTCGGTCGCCTCCTATACCGGCATCGACATCGCGCCCACCGCCATTCGCAAGGCCGAAGCCGACCCCAGCCGCATGGAGTTGATCGCCGGCAGCCTCGACGGCGCGCCAATTGCCGGCAGGTGCTGGGACGCAATCGTCTGCAATGAGATTCTCTATTGCCTCCCCAAGCCCATCCAGACGCTGCAACGCTACCTCGGCCGGCTCTCTTCGCCCGGCTATGTCGTGGTATCCATGTATGACCACAACCTTCATCCCGACGCTGCCCGGCAACGAGTGCGCGGCATCTGGCGCGATCTCGAAGCAGCCGGGTTAACCGCGCTCGATGAGACCGGAATCGTCAGCCGGCCCAGGAACCTCCGGTGGACGGTGAAGGCCTTCCGCTACCAGAACCTGTCCGGCCATGAGGCCACCGCATGAACACCCTCAAGACTGTTCTCATGCCGGCGATACCTGGCCATCTGCAATGGGGGCGCCGCGTCTCCTCCGATCTCTCCTATCTGCGCTATGGCGCCGCTTCGTGGCGCTGGTGGTGCGGCCGACATGGCGTTCGCTTCCACCTGCTGGACCGCCGCCCGCCCGGCTTCGAAACCATCGGCCTCCCGCCGACCGTGCTTCGATGGGCTGCCGCGTGCGACCTGCTCGAACAGGATCCGCACGGCATGCAACTCGCCGTCGTCGACGCCGATACGATGATCCGCTGGGACGCGCCCGACCTCTTCGAAGCCGCCTCCGGTCAACTCGCCGCCGTGCGCGACGGTTGCGCCGAATGGGTAGCTGCCAGCATTCGCGCCTATCAACCGCTTTTTCCGCGCGTCCACCTGGCCCCGGAGCGCTACTTCAACGCGGGAGTGGTGATCCTCAACGGCCGCCATCTCCCGGCGCTCCGCCTCTTCCTCGACTTCTGGCTTGCGCACGCCTCCGAACTCCGCGCGATCCAGGAGTCCGGCGACTACGGCAGCGACCAGACGCCGCTCAACTTCGCCCTCACCCAAAGCGGAACCGCCGTGCGCCTGATCGACCACGGCTTCAACCGCATCCACTGCGTCCCAGCCGATCTGGCCTGGCGCATCGAACGCTGTCTCGGTGACGGCGATAGCGGCAAGGCAGCCGCCGAACTGGCCGATGCCTCTCCTCTCGACCTCACCGGCGAGGGTCACATCTGGCATTTCACCAACGTGTGGAAGTCGAAGCCGATGGTCATGCGCCAAGTCTGGAGCCAGATCGAAAGCAACTACCCCGAAACGCGAATCCAGTAACACCAGCTCAACAGGAGAAGATGCAATGTCACGCATTTGCTTCGTTGTGAACGAGTGGCCGCCTCATCCCGGCGGCGTCGCAAGATCGGCCGAACGCGTGGTGCGCGGCATCACCGCCAAGGGCCACACCGTCCATGTCTTCAAACCGCGCTGGGGAACGGGCGACTCCCCCGAACACACCGTCAGTGGGGCGTTCGTCCACTCCTACACCATCCCCGACGACTGCGTGGAGTCGATCGAGGCGATCGACCGCGAAGAGCCCTTCGATCTCTTCCACGGGTTCTTCCTCCTCTCGGCGTTTCCGTGTCTGCGCGTGGCCAAAGGCAAGCGGCCCGTGGTCGCCAGCGTCCGAGGTGTCGACGGGCTCCTCAACTGGCAGGCGTGCCGCAACGCCGTGTCACGCTGCTCGTGGATCACCTCCGTCAGCGGCGAAAGCCTCGACCGAGCACGCGCCATCGCTCCCATCGAGAACCGCTGCTCGGTCGTCCTAAACTCCATCGACACCAGCGCCTTTCCGAAGTGGACCGCCTCCTCAGCCAACGCCGGAGTGGCCGGCACGGTGTCCACCTTCCGCAGGAAAAAGAACCTGCCCTTGCTTGCGCGGGCTTACAGCCGAGTTAGCCCCGGCCTCCGCCGGCAGTTACTCCTCGTCGGCGGCTTCCTCAGCGGCGCAACGCCCGATGAGCGGGCCGCCGCGGACTTCGCCGCTCTCACCTCTGATCTCGGCATCGCCAACGAGGTACGCATCACCGGCCTCATCGACAACTCGCAGGTACCGTCGTTCCTCCTGTCGATGCGCGCCTTCGCGCTGTCCTCCGACCATGAGGGCCTTCCCAACGCGATCCTCGAAGCGGCTGCCTGCGCGGTGCCCATCGTCGCCACCGCGGTGGACGGCGTGCGGGACATGTTCCGCTCCGGCTCGGAAGCGCTCCTGGTCACGCCTGGCGATGAAGAGGGCTTCTATCAGGCCCTGCAACGAGTCCTTGCCGACGAGGACCTCGCGCGGCAGCTTTCGGAAGGCGCACTTTCCGCCGCGCGCCGGCTTACACCGGAGCGCGAAGTCAACGGCTATCTCGAAGTCTACCGCAACTTGTTAGTCAGCTAACTCCCATGAGAACCCTCATTTACTGCACATCCTTCTTTCAAGACACACCCGGATCCGCCGAACGCTGGAGGAGATGGATCGCTTACTACCGCCCGCGCCTTGCCGAATTCGGCGCCGACGGCTTACTGCTGATCGACGACGGGTCGCCGCTCGAGAACATCCCCGGCGAGTTGCCGCTGGTCCACGCCGGTCGCTTCCTCCCTCGCCAGATGCCGTCCGGCTCTCCGCTCTTTCGATTTGACTCGCACCTCGGCCGCAACCATGTCTTCCGCTTCCCCGGATGGTGGCGCAGTTTCTCCTTCGCCGCCGTGATCGCCCGGAAGTACGGCTACCGGAAGCTGATCCACATCGAATCGGATGCCTTTGTTCTGAGCAACCGCATGTCCGCCTTCCTCCGCGACACCGCCTTGGGATGGACCGCCTTCTGGTGCCCCCGCTACAACCGGCCCGAGAGCGCTATCCAGGTCATCTGCGCCGACCAGTTCGAGGCCCTCGAAGGTTACTACCATCGTGGCCCGGACTTCTGGCAAAGCTGGATCTGTGCCGAAACCGCCCTTCCCTTCACCTCCGTCGACCGTACCTTCCACGGCGACCGTTTCGGTGAATTCCTTCCCGCGATTCCGCAATCCGCCGACTTCGTGTGTCAGACAACCGGGGAAATGGCAGCTTCTCTTGTATCTCCTGAGTCACTCTTCGCACTGGAGGAAGAAACCGCATGTTAGTCGACGCCGCTCAGCCCTACCCACACAAGGGCGCAAAACCCGTCGAACCCGGACTCCTCGAACTGTGGCGCATGGTCCGGCCCAGCCGCACCGTGATCCTCACCGGCGTCGCGCTGGTCGTCGTCAACCGTACCTGCGGGCTCATGCTTCCCGCCTCCACCAAGATCCTCATTGATGAGGTGGTGGCGAAGCGCAACGTCGATGTGTTGCTCCCACTGGCCGCCGCTCTGCTCGGTGCGGGACTGGTCCAGGGACTGACCTCAGGCATCCTCCTCCACTTGGTCTCCAAGAGCGCGCAGCGCACCATCGCAAGGCTTCGCCGCAGCCTCCAGGCCCACATCGGCCGCCTCTCCCTCAGCTTCCACGACTCGCAGAAAACAGGCTCCCTCGTCTCGCGCATCATGACCGACGTCGAGGGCGCGCGCAACATCATCGGCACCGGCTTCATCGCACTTCTCGGCGGCCTGGTGACGGCGGCGCTTGCCCTCGCCATCATGATCTCCATCAGCCCCTTCCTCACCGTGATCGCCGTCGCCCTGACCAGCCTGCTCACCGGCCTCATCTACAAGGAGATGGGCGTCATGCGCCCGCTCTCCCGCGACCAGTCCAGGATCCAGGCGCAGGTCAATGGCCGCCTCCAGGAATCGCTCGCCGGAATCCGCGTCGTGAAGGCCTACCGCGCCGAAGCGCGCGAGGCAGCCGTCTTTTCCGCCGGCATCGAGCGGATGGTGAACGCCGCCATCCGCAGCCTGAATGCCAACGCCACCATGTACTTCCTCTCCTCACTGCTGATGGCTATCGCGGGCACCACCATCATGTACCTCGGCGCCGGCATGATCCTCAACGGCTCCATCACTCTCGGCTCCTTTCTCACCTTCACCGCGATGATGGCGTGCCTCTCCGCTCCGGTTCTGCAAGTTACGAACATCTGCGGACAGCTCAGCCAGGCCATGACTGGTCTGGAGCGCGCCCACGAACTCCTCCGCCTGCCCGCGGAGGAGAACGCCGGCCAGCGCACTGTGGCCATCCCCCCCATCTCCGGCGAAATCGAGTTTCAGGAAGTAAGTTTCAGTTACCGGCCCGGAGTACCCGTTCTCGACCGCGTCTCCTTCCGCGCCGGACCGGGTACCGTCACCGCGCTCGTCGGCCCCTCCGGCGCCGGAAAGTCCACCATCACCGCGCTCGCCGCAAGCTTCTACCAACCAGGTTCCGGCCGCATCCTCGTCGACGGCATCGATCTCTCCACCGTCACCCTCGACTCCTACCGCACGCAAATGGCGATGGTCCTCCAGGATCCTTTCCTGTTCGAGGGTTCCATCCGCGACAACGTCGCCTTCTCGCGGCCCGAAGCCTCCGGGCGCGAAATCCTCGAAGCCTGCCGTCTCGCCCGCGTCGACGAGTTCGCCGAGGCAATGCCCCAACGCTATGACACGCTGGTGGGCGAGCGCGGGGCAAAGCTGTCCGGAGGCCAACGCCAGCGCGTCTCCATCGCCCGCGCCATCCTCGCCGACCCGCGCATCCTCATTCTCGACGAAGCGACCTCCAGCCTCGACTCCGAGTCCGAAGCGCTCATCCAGGAAGCCCTCAAGGACCTCATGCGCGGCCGGACCACCTTCGTCATCGCGCACCGTCTCTCCACCATCCAGCGCGCCGATCAGATCCTGGTGGTCGAAGCGGGCCAGATCATTGAGCGCGGCACCGGCGAGTCTCTGTATGCCGCCCGTGGCCGCTACTTCGATCTCTACACGAAACAGTACAACGGTGGCCGCCACCGTCCCCGCGCTTGCGAGTCCCAACTTACTCATTCCACCGCGCTGGGGAGGTCCAACTAACATGATCTTCGGCCAGACCATGCGTTTCCGGCGACGCACCTCCGCCCACACCGCCGACGACACTCTCGGAGCCACCGTCGCTCATGCCGAGTTACTCACCGGCGTGCTCGCTCATGCCGCCATCGAGGAAGCATGCCTCTTCGACGTTCAATCGGCCGGTCTCCCGCACGATGCGCGCATGGCCGTCGCCGAACTCCAGCATCGCTTCCCCCGGACCCCGATCCGCCTGCGCACCGCGCGCGACCTGTTGTCCCCGAGCCTTCCGGCCGGCCTCGTCATGTGTTCCAGCGGCCTTACCACCACGCCACTTGCACAAATGCGGGAGGCGTCCGGCGCCACCTATCCCATCTGTTCCATCGCCCATTCGCTCGACGTCTCGGCCCTCGTGTGCAGTTCCTGGACGCTGCCGCTGTCGCGCCCCGGTGACTGCATCGTCGTCTCGAGCAGCGCGGGACGCGGATCCCTGGAGGACCTTCTCGCTTCCGCGGCGCATCTTTCAGGCGGCCCCGGATACCAGGGCATGGTGCGGCGGATTCCCCTCGCCGTCGATACCACCTACCTGCAACCCCTCGACCGCGCCCTCTGCCGCCACTGCCTCCAACTGGATCCCGATGACACCGTGGTTCTGTATCTCGGCAGACTCACCTCGCGTCAAAAGGCCGACCTCGCCCCATTACTTCTGGCTCTCCGCGAACTGACTCCGGTATTCCCGAAGCTGAAGTTACTGCTTGCGGGAACCGACGCCGACGCGGGCTACTCGGAGCGCCTCGAACTCATGGCCGCCGAGCTTGGCATCGTCCGCCATGTGCAGGTCGTCCGCAATTTCCCACACTTCTCCAAACCCCTGCTCTACGGCGCCTCGGACATCTTCGTCTCCCCATCGGACAACATCCAGGAGACCTTCGGCATGGCGCTCACGGAGGCGATGGCATGCGGGCTCCCCGTCGTCGCATCGGACTGGAGCGGATATCGCGACATCGTCGTCCACGGACAAACCGGATTCCTTGTCCCCACTTACTGGAATTCGCATGCCGCCGGCTTAGTCGCCTCCCTTGCCCCGGTCTGCGACGCCGCGCGTCACGCACTCTCCGAGCACACGGTGGTCGACTTCAGGGCGCTGACCGGCTCCCTGGCCACTCTGATCGCCAATCCGGAACTGCGTGCCACCTTCGCAAGAGCCGGCCGCGCGCGAGCGGAGGCGGACTTCTCTTGGCGCAACGTCATCCGTCAGCACGAGGCTCTCTGGCGGGAGATGATGCAGTCACGCCGTGGCGCACCCACGCTAGCCGTCCCCGCTTCACCAGCACCCGTTACCTTGGACGACCTCACCCGGCGCTTCGGCCACTATGCCACCAGCCTCCTCACCTCCGGTCTCGAAGTCCGCGTCAACGGCGGCGCCGGCGTCTGGGAACTCCCCCAGACCGCGAGCGTCACCGGCATCACGATAGCCAGTGGGAACGCCATCCTCGACGCGTGCCGCGAGACACCCCTCTCGATTGGCACACTGTCTGAAATGTTCGGCGACTGCGCCTTCAACACCGCTGCATGGCTGCTCAAACGCGGCTGCCTCGAACTCTCTGGCGCTGACACCGCCTTCACCGCGGAGCAGGCCCTCGCAACAGAATCCGTCGCCTGACGCCCCGTCCCGTCACCCCCATCCCATCCTCAACGCGATTCGGATCGAGCCACCATGCTTCCCACAGGGTTCGCTCACGTTTCTGGTCTCGGGAGTCGGTTCTCACAGGTACTAAGTCGGTCATTTCATGAATACAGTCTCGTACTATCACACCTGAGGTTCGTGACGGCAGGCGAGACGCGGACCTTCTTGATGTGGGCGGCGAAGTATCGGAACTGCTGCCGACATCGTTGCCGTACGCTGCTATCCTCTAGCCAGGCTGCCCCACGCCCCGACTTCCGGCAGTCGCACCGCTGTGGTGCTCCCCTTGATTGCCGCTCAAGGGAGAGCCAGTGTTGCGGCATCGTCTACAAAATCATCTACAATGGGTTTCGGTGCCGTTCAAAAAATGCCGTATCTGCTTGATTCCATTGGTCGGGGCGGCGTGATTCGAACACGCGACCCCCTGCGCCCAAGGCAGGTGCGCTACCAGGCTGCGCCACGCCCCGACTCTACGTGAATGAAGGCACTCGCGCACCCTCCATTCCAGTACACCATCCCGATCCTCGCCAGCGCAACTCCAATCGTCACCGCAGCCCCACTTGGAATCTTCCGCCCGGTGCGCCAAACTGAAGGTTCATGCGCCACGCCGTCCGCCACCTCAAGGCCTCCGATCCCGTCCTCGCCTCCATCATCCAAGCCGTCGGCCCCTACCGCATTGACTACCGTCCGCCTACCTTCGATACCCTGGTCCGCAGCATCGTCTATCAGCAAGTGAGCGGCAACGTGGCACGCGCCATTCTCGAACGCCTCCGCACCACCGCGCAGCAGGAGGAGCTCACTGCGCCCCGCATGCTCGAACTCCGCCGCGACCGCCTTCGCAAGGCCGGCCTCTCGAAACAGAAAACCGAATACATCAAGGAACTCGCGCGCCACACTCACTCCGGCACGCTCGACTTCCGCGCCCTCCCCGATGCCACCGACGATGCCATCATCGAAACTCTCACCGCGGTGAAAGGCATCGGCGTCTGGACCGCGCAGATGTTCCTGATCTTCGCGCTACGCCGCCCCGACGTGCTTCCCACAGGCGACCTCGGCGTACGCAAAGCCATGCAGATCGCCTACCAACTCGACGAATTGCCAAAGCCCGCGCGCATGGAAGAAATCGCGGCGCCTTGGCGGCCCTTCTGCTCCGTGGCATCCTGGTATCTCTGGCGCAGCCTCGACGGCATCGCCGGAATTTGAGGAGTCTCCATTCATCCGACTATGAAACGCTTCTTCTGTTCACTCCTGCTGGCTCTGCCGTTGATTGCGGCCGAGACCGCGCTTGACCGCTACGTGAAAGCGCCTGATTCCAACTACAAGTACGAAGTGGTGAAGACCATTCCGGGCAAGGGTTACACCGTCTATGTGATCGATTTGACCTCGCAAGCCTGGCTTACTGAAAAGGAAGTCGACAAGCCCGTTTGGAAGCACTGGCTCACCATTGTGAAGCCCGACAAGGTGGACCACTCCACCAGCTTCCTGTTCATCTCCGGAGGCAGCAGCCGCGATCGCACGCCGGAGCGCGCGGACGGGTTCATCACGCAAGTCGCCACCGTCACCAACACCGTCACCGCAGAGTTGCGTAGCGTGCCCAATCAGCCGCTCACGTTTGTAGGCGATGGCAAGCCTCGAACCGAGGATGCGCTCATCGCCTTTGGTTGGGCCAAGTATCTGAAGGGCGAAAGCGAACAGTGGCTAGCGCGTCTTCCCATGACGAAGAGCGCGGCCCGGGCCATGGACACGATTACCGCGGTGATGGGCGCGCAAGGTGGCACAAAGGTGGATAAGTTCGTCGTCTCCGGCGGATCCAAGCGCGGCTGGACCACATGGACCACCGCCGCCGCCGATTCCCGCGTCGTCGCCATCGTCCCCGCAGTGATCGACATGCTCAACATGGTGCCTTCGTTCACGCATCACTGGCAGGTGTATGGCAACTGGTCGCCCGCCATCAAGGACTACTACGACAACGACATCATGCGCTGGTCCGGTACTCCGCGCTACAAGGAGATGCTCAAGATCGTGGAGCCCTATGAGTATCGCGACCGCCTCACCCTGCCGAAGTACATCGTCAATGCCGCGGGTGATGAGTTCTTCCTTCCGGACTCCTCGCAGTTCTACTTCAAGGATCTCAAGGGCGAGAAGCACCTGCGCTACGTGCCGAACGCGAAGCACTCGCTTGCCGGATCCGATGCGCGCGAGACCATGGGCGCCTTCTACTCGATGGTGCTCAACAACAAGCCGCGCCCGCGCTACGACTGGAAATTCGAAAAGAACGGAACCATCACCGTGAAGGTCACCGATAAGCCCACCGAAGTGAAACTGTGGCAGGCCACCAATCCCGAGAAACGCGACTTCCGCCTCGACGTGATCGGAAAGGCCTATCAGTCGACGGTACTCACCGAAACAAACCCAGGCGTTTATGTTGCAAAGGTTCCCAAGCCCGACAAGGGTTGGACGGCATTCTTTGTTGAACTCACCTATCCGAGCGGCATCGCTTTTCCGCTGAAGGTGACCACCGGCGTGCGCGTGGTGCCGGATGTGTATCCGTTCAAGGCGCCGAAGTTGGGCAGCGCGGCAGGGCCTGGGCCGGCGTCCGTTCCGCAGGCTGAGCCGAACCCGACGAAGTAACTTGCGATCCGTCTATAGAAATGAACCGGGGCGCGGACCGTCACCGGCCGCGCCCCTTAGCACTTACTCCTGAATTGTGGCGGTCAGCTTAACGTGGGTTCACTCGTCCGCCCGCGCCAGTGATCGTCGACCCGCCGCTGGTTTCCGAGTAGTAGAACGTATTGCCGCTACTTGCCACCACAAAATTCATGAGGTAGTTCGTATCGCCGATCTTGTAGGTTGCGTTGCCAGTACAATCGGAGCCGATCTCGAAGGTGCCGCTGATCTCGCGGCGTTCCACTTGACCACCCGACGAAGCGCTATACACTCCCGTGATTCTGCCCGAGGAGGCGAACGTGATCACGCCCACTTCCGACAAACTGAAGACTCGGCCGCCTTCGGAGAACGAGCCCTGGCCCTGATAGCCGAACGCGCCGGCGACCGCGCTGGCTGAGCATGTCTGCCCCTCGATCTTGGTACCGTTTCCCGCCCGGCTCAATCCGGGCTCGCGAACCACAATCGCGAAATCCGATCCGGCGCCCACCACCACGCCGTCGAACTCGACACCTTCCGCCTTTCCGGTCATCGTGCAATCCGTGCCAACCAGGTACTCCCCGGCTCCCTCAATAATCGTGGTGGAACCGTTTACGGTGGAGGCGGCCCGAAACGTGAGTTTGCCTGCGCCGTCAAACACGATGCGTCCGACATCGGAATTCGTGAAGGTCTTGCCATCCACCGTGGTGATGACGTCAACCGTGTAGGCATACGCCCCACGTAACGTTGCGTTGCCGCAGTCCTGACTAAAAGCGTTCGTCGCCAGGGCGGTCAAGCCCAAGGCGAACGCCGTGAAAATCCTCATAACTGGATCGGGTCCTCTTGAAGTGAAATTCGAAACACCGCCTGCGATCCCGCACACACGCTACTCCCCACCGGGCGCAAATCGGGTGGCACAAGAAAGTCAGGCTGTAACGATGGTTAACCAAGTATACCCTATCGCCGCTCAACTGGCTGAGCACCGCGTAGCAGCACTGCCTCGTCTCTGGCAACAGAATCGCCAGACCTCTGATCCGGTCCGGCTGTCAACGCCCTGCCGATTACCCACGCGCACCCTGGAGTTGGCGCCCTCGATGAATGCGTTGGCCCAAGTTCGGGCATGTTTCCCTGGTGCGGTGACTGGAGGTCTCCCTCTCGCCATGTCCTTGAGGCTGAGGGGCCGATGAAATGCAGTGGGCTGGACGTGGTTCGATACGACCCGGAGGCCCTTCACGGACAGTTCGGGCCCAGCGTTGCCCTGATGGAAGCCGCAAGAAGGTTACGAGACGCCTTTGGGGCCACGCAACAGTTTTTCTACTGTTTCTGTACACTCGGACCGCGCTGAGCATGCCAAACGAGCACCAATTCCACTTCTCGGCCATCCAACCCGCGAGTCCTCGGTGTTCCCATTCGAGCTTTGATGGACGGAGTGCGCCGATCAAGAGAGATTCCAGACAGCGATGTTCCCTTTGTGTGTAAGTGGAGTTTGATGGCGACCTCACAGACTGGCTCGTTGCACAGCAGATCGCCAAGCCGCATCCGAGCTGGCAGTGTTTTCACACGACTAGTATTACTCTGTTAAGTACGTTGACACTACGTGGCGTCGTGGTGTATTGGTTGGGTATGGAATGGAACGCCCGG
>JAEUQE010000149.1:20449-21705 GCA_016789785.1 Bryobacterales bacterium | reverse complement strand
TGGGCGAGTTGAGGGCGAATCTGCACCCGGTACTCAAACGTTGGGCCTGCGTGATCGGCGGTCAGGTCGCGCACCTCCAGGGTGTATTCGCCCGCCTCGCGAAGTGGGATGATCACCTTCGACTGAAGTGACTTCGTCATTGCGCCACTGCAGGCGCCCTTGCCAACAAGCACGTTGGTGGCGACCTCCTCATTTGCGCTGTTGAGAAGCCGGATCAGCGGATTGAAGAATGGCGGGGCGCTGGATGGCGTCTCCACTTCAATCGCGATGTCTTTCGGGCCGTCGAGGGTAAAGCGAGCCCTGTGCGTTTCGCCGGGCTTGGCGATCACTCCCTGGAGATTGCCGGGGATCTGGAACTTTGGTGCGTCCGCCGGTGGGACAGGTGTGGCGCGATAGGTTTCGATGGGCGTGCGCGGGTGGTTGACGCCACCGCGCATCGCGAGTGCTGACAGACGGTCTGACGAGACCTTGCGAGAGAAGCTGCGCTCCTGCCAGGCGTCCTCAGCAGGAGGCAACTCCTGCGGCCGTTCTCCAGGCATTATCCTAAGTTGGTAGCTGTAGTCCGCGCCGCCCTGGCCCGCGAACGCCTCCACGCGAAGCCAGAAGGTGCCGGTCCGCGCGAAGCGATGGGTCAAGTGAGCGTCGGTGATCCTGCCGAAAACGAACACTGGCTCGTCGTTGTAGGCGACTCGCTTCAGCCGTTGGGGATCAAACCAGCTAGCGCCTGCTTCGAGAATCGTGAGCGAGGGATCGAAGTTTGGAATCGTGGCCGCCGAGCCGCCCGCCGCGATCTGCGGAAGGCCGGAGACGACCTCGAACGTGATGACTTCGCCCGCGCGAGCTTCAAAGGTATAGTAATCGGCCTCGCCACGATGAGCGAGCCGCCCGGTGTATGCGGCTGGTTTCGCCGCTACCGGAATCGCCGTGTCGGCGGAGTGATGAATTCCGTCGGGTTCTTCGATCACGGGCAGGGCGGTGACGTGCAACGGTAGCGCGTTGGTCACGCCATCGCTGGATAGCAGCCGGACAGGATAACGCCCATCCGCCACACTGGCTTCCACTTCCACCCGCAGAAGAACTTCGTCCATCGGCGCGCGTGCCGGCTGCGCCTCTGGCGATACCGTTTCAACTGCAATTCGGATGCCGGAGCCGGAGATGATCGCGTTGCGCACGCCCTTCAGTCCGGTCCCACGGACCACCACGGAGGTTGTCTTGCCTCGCTGCAAAGTGAACGGATGAATGGACTTGATCGACGG
>JAEUQE010000149.1:0-20352 GCA_016789785.1 Bryobacterales bacterium | reverse complement strand
TTCAGTCCGGTCCCACGGACCACCACGGAGGTTGTCTTGCCTCGCTGCAAAGTGAACGGATGAATGGACTTGATCGACGGGTCGGGGCGTTTGGAGGACGCAGTTTGCGGCAGCGCTGTCAGCGCGCACACAAAGAGTGCGGCGCTCAACGGGTACACCAGCCGCAGTGGAGTCCGCATCGGTATTCCGTATTTGTATCACATCCGGAATGTGAGTTCCGATCTGGAATACCGTACTGGAACAGAATCCGTCCGGAGTGTGGGCTGAAGAGTGGCTGCGATGGAGGTGAGGCGTGGAAATCGCGGCACCAGCCAATGGCGATTGGATTGCTATTGGGATTGCTGGGTCGAGGCGGTGTCCTCGCCCGGAGCGCCCGTTTGTGGAGCTACGGAAGAAGGGCTCTTTCTCCAACCGTTGCGCAGACTCGCCGTGGCCTGCACACAGGAATGAACTGGTCCGGGATCTTTCTGCCCTTTGCCGGTGCCGGCGGCAGGGGCAGCGACGCAAAGCGAGAAATACCGATGTTCGACAACACTGTCCGTTGGCCGCGACATCCTGTGGGGATGTGGCTGGCCGCCATTCTCCTTGTGGAGTGGGTCTTTCTACCGAATCTGAACGCCGAGATCTCCGAAAATGGTCCGCCGGTTCGAGCGTTGTTGACGCTGGACATGAAGGGCGCGGAAGACTGTCCACCATCGTTGATTGAGGAAATGAAAGAAGAGGTTGCGGAGGTGTTCCGGCCCGTGGGGCTGGGGTTGCAGTGGCGATATCTGGATCTGTCGCGAATCCGCCCTTCTGTGGATGCCTTGGTGGTAGTGACGTTCAACGGGGCGTGCACGAGCGACGGTTTTGGCCAACCTGTGTCCGACGAAGGACCGATGGGCTGGACGGCAATGACGGATGGCGCGATTCTACCCTTCTGTGGCGTTGACTATGATCGAGTGCGCGAGGTGATGAGGCGCACCATCCGGTGGCTACCTCCCGGAGAGCAGGAGAGGCTCTTCGGTCGAGCGATTGGCCGTGTGCTCGCGCACGAACTGTATCACATCCTGGCGAACACGCGGGGCCATTCACGGCGTGGACTAGCTAAGCCTCTGCTTTCGGACGCCGAACTTGCCCAGGAAGAGTTGCGATTCGGAGGCGATGAGATCGAACGCATCCATAAGTCCATGTTGCGATCGACGTTCAAACAGGCGCCAGCCCGGGAGAAGCCGGAGCAAGAACGGACGGAAGCGCGCCAGTGAGCACTGGAATTCAGTGAGCGCTGGACGGTGCTGGCTGATCCGGAACCAGGGAAGTGGCGCCGCGAGAACGGAGACTTTGCCGGGCGAAGTGACGCTATTGGGTGAGAGTGCACTGCGGAACGAACGAGTTGGAGATGCACTGGGATTACTAGGCCATTCCCATCTTTTCGAGTTTGCGGTACAGCGTTTTGCGTTCGATGCCGAGCACCTTTGCGGCCCGGCTCTTGTTGCCGCCGCAGGCAGCGAGCACGCGACGGATCTGCTCCGCCTCGGTCTCCGCCAGAGTGTCGTTGACCACCTCACGCGACGTGACGCTCTCGATCGCGTCGCGCACGGATTCCTCATCAATCCGGTACTCGGGTGCAAGGATCGTCAAGCGCTCAAGAAGATGCTGCAGTTGGCGCACATTACCCGGCCACTGGTACTCCTGCAGGGTTCGCAACCCGGACTCGGTCAGCTTCGCGTCCAGCCGGTAACGTTCGTTGGACTTGCGAAGGAAGTGATGGGCAAGCAGCGGGATATCGATGCGGCGCTCCCGCAAGGGAGGAAGCTTGATGTTCACGACATTGAGGCGGTAGAAGAGATCCTCGCGGAACTTCTTCTCCTCCACCATCTTCGCCAGATCGCGGTGGGTGGCGGCAACCACCCGGACATCCACCCGTTTCGGCTTGGATGCGCCGACGGGCCGAACCTCCTTTTCCTGGAGGAACCTTAGAAGGCGCTGTTGGAAACTGAGATCGATATCGCCGATTTCGTCGAGGAACACCGTGCCATTGTTGGCGGCTTCGAGCGCACCCACGCGGTCGCGATCCGCGCCCGTGAAAGCGCCACGGATCGCACCGAAGAGTTCGCTCTCAAGCAGACTCTCGGTAACGGATGCGCAGTCCAACGCAACGAAAGGCATCTGGTTGCGCGGGCTGTTGTTGTGAATCATGCGCGCGACGAGTTCCTTGCCGGTGCCGGTCTCGCCCTGAATGAGCACGGTGGTATCGGTGGCCGCGACACGTGCGACGATCTTGTACACCTCGACCATGCCCATGGAACTGCCGATCATCTCGCTCTCGGGCAAATCGTCGATGTCCGTCTCGCCGTCATCGGAAGCCGTGAGCGCGGCCTCGGCACGCTTCACCACTTCGAGCATGCGGTCCAGATCAAAAGGCTTGGCAACGTAGTCAAAGGCGCCGCCGCGCGTTGCGGCCATCACGGTTTCGATGCTGCCGCGGCCGCTCATGAGAATCACTTTGCAGTTGGAATCGGCGGAGCGTGCGGCATTCAACACATCAAGGCCGGTGCGCTCATCGAGATACACGTCGCTGATGACGATCGAAAAGGCCTCGGCGGCGAGACGGCGCATCGCCTCCGATGTCGAGCCGACGGCCTCCACCTGGTAGCCCTCGCACTCGAGAAACGTGACGAGCGTCTCGCGCACCGAACTGTCGTCTTCCACCACTAGCAATCGTCTCAATCGAATCACCCTCTCACATCCGCGGTCTGCGCGGACTTACAGGCCGGCACGGCGATGGTGAAGCATGAGCCCTGGTTCGGCGCACTGGTGATCTCCAGACGCCCGCCGTGATGCTCCACAATCTGGCGCACGATGGACAATCCCAATCCCGTGCCCGATTCCCCGCTCTGTTCCGCGCGTTTGGTGCGGTAGAACTTAGTGCCGATCTTCTGGATCTCTTTCTCATCCATGCCAATGCCCTGGTCCCGGACCGAGACACGTAACTCCTCGCCGTTCCGCCGGGTATCCACCCGAACCTCGGTTTCGGCCGGGGAGTATTTCACTGCATTGGTCAGCAAATTATATATAGCGTATTCCATGAGTTCGCGGTCGCCCAAAATCTCGGCCGTAACCTGGTCGCCATTCGACAGTCCGATCTGCTTGCGGTCGCTCAGCGGGCGCACGCGTTCCATGCAGGTATTCACGATGTCCTGCACGGCGAACGGTTCGCGCTTCAGTTCCGTCTGCCCTTCGGTAAGCCGCTCGACATCCAGGAAGGCCTGGATCATCTTGGCCAGCCGTTTGGCGTCGGCGTTGATGGTCTGCGCAAGATGCTTGCGTTTCTCCTCGGCGAGGTTATAGCGGCCCATCAACTCGCTCATGCCCTGAATCGCGGTGAGCGGCGACTTCATTTCGTGCCACACGAAGTGGATCGCCTGCTGGTAGCGTTTGCGGTCAGCCTCCGACCGGCGCAGTTGCCCGCGCACCACGAAATACTCCCATGCGGCGCACCCAAGCCCAGCGAGCCATGCGCATGCGGCGGGAGCCAGCAGCGGGAACACGACGCCCTCCCCAAAGAGGATGTGAGGAAACAGATGCGCCATGAGGATCTGCAGCGCCGCCACGAGATAAGCCTGCCAGCCTCCCACCAGCGCGAACATCAAAGTCGTCGACGCACTGAAAAGGATACAAACCACAAGCACTGCGACATTCGAGGCTTTTCGCAAGAAATCAGCCTGCTTCAAGGTCTCGAAGATGTGTGCGTGGATCTCGACGCCGGGCATCGGAAGAAGCGTGCTGACGGGTGTCATCAGACGGTCCCTGGTCTCGGACTGCGAAGTGACACCGGCGAATACCACCTTGCCGCGCAGTTTTTCGGCCGCCTCGGGGTTTTCGAGCACGGCGCGCACCGAGACTCGCGGAATGCCTCCGCCACGGTAGCGGATCAACATGGCGCGCCCCTCGATCGGGTGACGGCGTACGGGGATCAGGATCTTCCCGATCTGGAGGTCTTTCGGCGACTCCACGATCTCCGCCCCGCCTTGCGCCAATCGAAAAGCTTCGAGCGCCAGAGCCCACAGCCGGGTGCGATCAGCGGCTTTCTCGAGTTGCACCTGGCGGCTCACGCCGTCGTATTTGTCGGGATCCGCGTGCACGTGCCCAACCGCTTTCGCGAGCGAGCGAAACGGCGGGTAAGGTTGCTGCCAGCCCGTGCCGGCGGGCAGGATATCGGAGGACAGCACGAGGTTGGGGATTCTGGCAAACGCGCGGGCGAGCTTTTCGTCATCGGCCTGATCCCAGGCCTCGCCGTAGATGAAGTCCACCGCCACCACCTTGGGGTTTACCTCGGCGACGCGTTCCAGGGCCTCCGCCACGGTGGAGCGCATGCGGCGGCTGCCATACTTCTGCAGCGTCGCATCGTCCACTTCGAGGATTACGGCCTCTTCGGCGGGCTCGTTCGGCCTGTGCAGCGCGAGCACGAAATCGTAGTGGTAATTGTCGATGCGGGCCGCAATCGAACTCCAGCCAACCACCATGGCCGCAACAAAAGACACCGCCCCCAAAAGCAGGAATGGAATCTTCCGGCGCTGTGTGCCCTGGCTCATCTTGCGCCCAGCAACCTCTCGATGTCTTTCCGCTGGCGCGGCAGCTTCGACGACAACACTTTCGCGCCATCAGCGGTCACCAGAACCATATCTTCAATGCGAATGCCGATGCCTTCTTCAGGGATGTACAGGCCTGGCTCAATGGTGACCACCATGCCGGCGGCGAGTGGCGCGTCAGAGTTCCAGGCATCGTGGACCTCCAGGCCGACATGATGGCCGATGCCGTGCGTGAAGTACTTGCCGAGAGGCTGGCCGTGAAGATCCTTGCCATGCGCGTTCATGTAGTCGCGCGCGATGTTGGTGAGCGTTCCTTGCGGGCCGAGAGTGGCGCCGGGCCTGGTTGCGGCGATGGCTGCGTTCTGGGCGCCGAGTACGATTTCGTACAACTCGCGCTGGCGTTCATTGAATTTGCCGCTCACAGGAACGGTGCGCGTCAGATCGGCGGCATAGTGGCCGCACTCGGCGCCGACGTCCATCAACAACAATTCGCCACGATCCATGCGGCGCTGGTTGGCGGAATAGTGCAGAATGACGCCGTTTGGTCCCGAGCCGATGATCGGATGATAGGCCATGCGCTCACAGCCGCGCTCCTTCAAGGACGCGAACATCGTGCCTTCGATCTGATACTCGTAGAGCCCGGCACGAGCGCGCTTCCATGCGGCGAGATGCATGTCGATGGAGACGTCAATGGCGCGCTGGAGCAGTTCGAGTTCGCGCTCGGATTTCGACATACGCAGGCGGGCGGCTTCGCGCGTGAGGTCGTGCAGTTCGATGCCGGGCACCGCGGCCTGAATCAGCGGCAGTTTCCTGCTTGTCTTCGAGGTGTAGATGCGCAAGCCGGCAGCGGAGTGCCGTCGCAATTCCGCCTCCCAGATGTCTGACGAGAGCACCTTCGCGAAACCGGTGCGGCGCTCGATGCCATCGTCGCCGGGTGCGGCACGGCGGCCTTCGTAGCGCTCCTTGCGCTCACTGCGCGGGGGCAGGAAGATCGTCTCCTCCTGTGGCGTGAGGATCATGACGGCGCCAGGTTCATTCCAGCCAGTGAAGTAAAGGAAGTTCGGGTCCTGAAGATAGGGTCGTCTGGCATCCGCATCCTGATCGGTGGAGCCGATGAGTACGATCGCGGCATCGGGGACGACGGCTCGCAGACGGGTCCTCCGCTCTTTGAACTCGTCTTGCGACACGACGATCGCCGCAAGCGCAAACGCCAGTTTGATGAAGGGCACTCTCTTTCAAATTAGCGCATGCGGGGCGGGTTGTTGCTTACGAAGCGGCAACGTCCGGAGTTTTCGCGCTGGTTGGAACGCACTTTGGTGTGACGGCGAGGTCTGTGGTGCGCGAAGGCGGGTTGTAGCTGCGAAGTGGTGCACGCCTGGGGGAGGCCGTCTGCGGGTTGCGCGGCGCTTGTGGGGTTCGGAGACGCCAGTTGATCCGGAGTTGTGCGTTTGCAATGTCGCTCTCTAACCGGCCCCCGCATACCGCCGCCGCTTCAAGCCCTCGGCGGGCGCCGCATCACTGGCTTGGCTGAACCCTTTGTACGAACCTTCGATATGTGCACGGAACGCTTCGCGAATGGCATGCTCGTCGCCGGAGTGCAACGCGGCTACGATCGGATCGTGGGAACGCACGGTACGTGAGAGATGATGCAGCGACCGGCTTCGGCGAATGCTCAAAAACGCGAACATCGGCAACGTGATCAGGTCCAACACCTGATAGAGCATCTGATCGCCGGAAGCTCGCCAAACAAATCGGTGGAACTCCAGATCAGCGGCCATGAAGTCCATATAGGAATCGCGCTTCAGTGCCTTGTGGATCGTATCCAACCTGCGGTCCAATTCAGCGAACGCCGCGCGGTCCATCCGTTTCGCGGCATCCACTCCGGCCATGCCTTCGAGTACGGCACGCAAGCGGCTGCGCTCGGCGATATCGCCCGGCGAGAGCTTGGTTACGGTGGTCTCGCGATTGTTGCGCTGCACCAGACCGGCTTGCTCCAGTGTCAACAGCGCTTCCCGTACAGTTGCCTGGCTCACCCCGAGCGAAGCGCCGAGATGAGCCTCACGCAAGGGTTCGCCCGGGGCCACGCCCCCGGAGAAAATCGCTTCCCGCAGGGCGTCCACCACCTGTGACTTCACGGTGCCCGTGCGCACGGGCTGTAGTTTATTCGTTGTGCGCGCCATCGCCTGCTTCCACCTTCATAAGGGAATCCGGCCTGCCAGAATCAACTTCGTTCGCCATAGCCTGACGGAATCGAGAAAACTCGGCGTCCGGCAGCACGGCCAGAACATAGCCGCCGAAGCCGGCACCAGTAAGACGCGCGCCGGTTGCTCCGTTTCGCCGCGCGACTTCCACCAGCCGGTCCAACTCCGCGCAACTCACGCCAAGATCGTCGCGAAGGCTGTCGTGCGATTCATTCAACAGCCGGCCAAACCCGTTCAGATCGCAATCCCGCAACGCGAGGCAAGCCGCCTCGACACGGTGCGCCTCACTGACGACGTGCCGGAACGCGCGCGCCTGCGAGTCCTCCAGATGGTCTGCGCCGCGATGGTGCGTGGCGAAGATCGCTTCGTGAAAGCTGGCAAAGGCGAGCGTTCGAAGCGCCCCCGCACCAGCTTCCCGCGCGCGGTTGTACCGTTCGCGCAGTCCGGCGGACTTCTCCGCGCGCACCCCGCTGTCAATGAGCACAAGTGCCCAATCAGCGGGCAACGGTACAGGTTCCACCGCAAGCGGCGCGAAGTCAATGCGGAGGGCATGGCCTCGGCGTCCCGCCAGGCAAGCCGCGTGGTCCATCGCTCCGCCGCGCGTGCCAACGTAGTGCTCGGCTTCCGGCAACACTTCCATGAGTTCCGCGAACTCGGCGCGTACGCCGTTCGCCTCCAGCAGCGCAAGCGACGCTGCCACCAGCAACGCAGATGACGAACTGAGCCCCGATGCGGCGGGGAGATCGCTGCTTACCTCCGCATCAATGCCGCGAACAATGCCCCATCGTATGGCCACTGCCTGCGCCGCCGCGCGGACGTAGTTGCTCCAGTCACCGGGCGGCGCGGGCGGAATGCTCGCCGATAGTTCGAACTCACAGGGCGGGTAGCCATCGCGGCTCCGAAGTGAGATAGTAGCGTCCTGGCGCGGTTGCCATTGAATCCGGATGCCCCGCGTGAGCGCGACGGGCAGAACAGGCAACAGGTGATAGTCGATGTGTTCGCCGATGAGATTGACGCGTCCAGGAGCGAAGATGCTTTGACAGGAAGATGCGCCGGGCATAGACTAATATCGATAACGATATCGAGTTTATCATGCCTTTCCTCATCGTGATTCTTGCTGCTCTGTTTTCTTACGCTGCGGTAGCGCAGACGCCCACCGGCGAGATCCGCGGCCGCATTGTCGATTCGGCGGATGCGGTGATCCCGAACGCCAAGGTGGAGATCACCAACAAGGAAACGGGCGTAGTGCTGCGCACGGTCAGCAACCAGGTGGGCAATTATCTCGTACGCAGTCTGATCCCCGGCATCTACCAACTGGATGTGCGCTCGGATGGCTTCAAGAGCTATCAGAGGCAACCGCTCGAAGTGCGAGTCGGCGACGTGCTGCAGGTGGATGTGACGATGGAGGTCGGCGCGGTGACGGAGCGGCTGACGGTGACCGCGGAGACCCCGTTGCTTGAGACGGCGAACGCCACGGTTGGCCAGGTGATGGACAGCCGCCGAATCCAGGATCTGCCGATCCCCGGCAACAGCGCCATCTATCTGCTGCAGTTCGTACCGGGCGCGGGAACGTCGACGGCTCCCACCAATCTGTGGCCACCGGACGCGGTGGGCAGCGGAGCGACCACAACGATCGGAGGCGGGCGTCCAGGATTCAATGAATTCGCGATTGACGGCACACCCATGATGACGCGAGGCGGCGGCTTCACCATGAACCCGCCTCAGGAGATGGTGCAGGAGTTGCGAGTCACCACTGCCGCCTACGATGCCGCGCTCGGCAGATTCCTCGGCGGCCATGTGAACATGGTGCTCAAGAGTGGCGCCAATGCGCTCCATGGCAGCGCGATCTTTCAAAACCTCAGCCGGGGCTTCATGGCGCGAGATCTGTTCACGAACAACTTCATCAACGATCCGCGAACAGGCCCGGTGACGCCTGAGAAGATCGACAACGCGTGGCCGCCGCAGCGTGTGATTCGCGGGCAGGCGAACGCATCGGGACCCGTCTATATCCCAAAGCTCTATGACGGGCGCAACCGCACGTTCTGGACTTTCGGCGGCGACCGCGTCAGCCGGCAGCGAGCAGCCCGCGCGGCTTACACCATCCCGACAGCCGAGCAACGTCAAGGCGATTTCTCGGCGCTGCTCGCAATCGGCCCGCAGTTTCAAATCTACGATCCTTCCACCATCGCTCCCGCTCCAGCAGGACGATTCTCACGGCAGCCTTTCGCCGGCAATCGCATTCCCGCGAGCCGCATCGATCCGTTCGCGCGCCGCCTGCTGGAATTCTATCCGCAGCCCAATTCGCCCGGCAATCCCGATG
The DNA here is from genome assembly GCA_016789785.1 of Bryobacterales bacterium. The sequence goes on along the minus strand of JAEUQE010000149.1, from coordinate 11,260 downwards.
GCACCAACAACTACACGGATCCGAACATGGCGGACTCGCCCTACAAAGGCTATCTGGGCCGCGTGGATCACGTCTTCAACGACTACAACCGCCTGTTCGTATCGTTCAACATGGCATACACGGATCCGATCAGCGAGCGCTATTTTCGCAACGAAAGCACGGGCACCGTTCGCACGCGGCGGCAACGCGGAATCACAGTGGAGCATACCTGGACGCCGGGCGCACGGTGGGTGTGGAACTTTCGCTATGGCTTGAATCGTTTCCGCGACGACACGGCGCCTCCCAGCATCGGCTTCGATCTGGCATCGCTCGGCATCTCGCAGTCGTTGATTTCGCAACTGGACCCGGCACTCACGGCGATGCCGCAGATTGTCATCACGGGCAACTCGGGCTTGGGCGGAACCTCGGGGTCGCGGCCGCGCACCACGTATCACAACCTGATCGCGCAGACGACCCACACGCGCGGCAATCACACACTGCGGGCCGGCATCGAGAGCCGCCTCATGGCGGAGAGCGTATTCAATCTCGGCAACATCAGCCCGCGCTACGACTTCAGCCAGAACTGGACGCGCGGCCCGCTCGACAACAGCCCGGCCGCGCCGGTAGGCCAGGGGCTGGCATCGTTCCTGTTGGGACGTCCGACGGGTGGGTTCATTGACCGCAATGGCTCCACCGCAGAGATGTCGCGCTATTGGGGACTTTTCTTCCAGGACGATTGGAAGCTGACCCGCAAGCTCACGGTGAATCTTGGATTGCGTTGGGACTACGATTCCCCAACAACGGAGCGATTCAACCGCACCACGCGGGGCTTTGCGTTCGGCGAAGCGAATCCGATCGAAGCGGCCGCACGCGCGGCCTATGCACAGAACCCGATTCCCGAAGTCCCCGCCAGCCAGTTCCGGGTCCTTGGCGGACTGCTGTTTGCTGGCGGCGCGCAGCCGCGGGGGTTGCTCGATCCGGACCGCAACAACATTTCACCGCGGATCGGCATCGCCTATCAGTTGAGCAAGGCAACCGTCGTTCGCATGGGCTATGGCATCTTCTTCGGTCCACTCGGCTCGGACCGGATCGATTCGAGCCAGCCGGGCTTCAGCCAGCGGACGACTCTTGTGCCAAGCATCGACAACGGTGTGACCTTCCGTTCAACGATGAGCAACCCGTTCCCGGAAGGATTGCTGGAGCCGGTGGGTGCGGCGGCCGGGCTGCGAACGTTTCTCGGCCAGGGCATCAGCGTTGTGAATCCAAGCATCCGCAATCCTTACACGCAGCGCTGGAGCTTCAACGTGCAGCAGTTGCTGCCGGGCCGCTTCCTGCTGGACGCCGGCTACATGGGCAACCGCAGCAACGGACTCACCACAAGCCGCGATATCAACGCGGTCCCCAATCAGTACCTCTCGACGAGGCCCGTGCGCGACAACGAGAACTTCGCCTTCCTCACCGCGCAAGTGCTCAATCCGTTCTTCGGGCTGCCGGAGTTCAACGGAACCGGCCTTCAGGTACGCAATGTTGCGCGGCAGCAGTTGCTTCGCCCGTATCCGCACTACAGCGGCGTCAGTATGACCACGAACGATGGGTTCGCGTGGTATCACTCGCTGCAGGCACGCGTGGAGCGCCGGCTTTCTTCGGGTTTCACGGTACAAGGCAGCTACACGTGGTCCAAGAACATGGAGGCGGTGGACTATCTGAACGCCGCCGATCTCAATCCGCATCGCGTCATCTCGTCGCTCGATCAGACGCATGTGTGGGCGATGTCGGGTGTGTATGAGTTGCCGTTCGGGCGAGGCAAGCGGCTGCTCGCTTCATCGCGATTGCTCGACTTCGCGGTGGGCGGCTGGAGTTTGCAAGGAACATGGCAGGTACAAAGCGGACGTCCGCTCGCATGGGGCAACATCCTGTTCCTTGGTGACATCAAAGCCATCGAGTTGCCGAGGGATCAGCGCAACGACCTGCGTTGGTTCAACACCGCAGCGGGCTTCAACCGCAATCCCGCCGAGCAGTTCGCAAGCAACGTGCGGACGTTCCCGCTGCGTCTCAATGGAGTTCGTGCGCCTGGCCTCAACATCACCAATCTCTCGGTATTGAAGAACTTCACCTTGCGTGAAGGTTTCAAGCTGCAGTTCCGTGCCGAGGCCGTAGACGCGTTCAATGAGACGCCGCTCACCGCGCCCAATGTCACGCCCACGACGGGCGCCTTTGGCACCATCACCACGATCGGCGGAGGCAATACACAGCGGCGCATCACGCTGGGAGGCAAGCTGATTTGGTAATCCCGGCCATGCTCGCCTGGATACTGTTGCCTGCTGCCGCCTCGGTTGTGGTCGAAGGATGCCAGGCCGTGAGCGATCGCTTTCTTGAATGCACGCATCCGGGCGGCGACACATACGCCGTACAGCTTCCCTCAAGCTTTTCGAACAGCGCGGGACGCGCATGGCCCGTCATTGTGTTGCTGCATGGCAGCGGGCGGAATCATCGCACGTTGTGGGATGACCCACGCACGCGCAACGCACTGGAGGCATGCCGCTCTGTGCTCGTGTTTCCCAACGGAAAGCAGTCCTGGTGGTTGGGAAGCTACGAACAGTATCCGCTCGATCTCCTGGATTGGCTCACGCCGCGCCTCAACATCTCGCGAGACGCACGCCATCGCGCGGCGGCTGGATGGAGCATGGGCGGCTTCGGATCCCTTCGCTTGGTTGAGCTGCATCGCGATCGCTTCGCGGCATGGGGTGGATTGCTCACGCTCGCCGATTTTCCGAATCCCGATCTGCCGCCGGAACAGAATCACAATGTGCCCGCGGTGTTCGGGGACAAGGCGAATTGGCCCGCGCTGAACCCACTGCGGCGCGCAGACGCGCTCCGCGGCAAGCGGCTGTTTGTGTTGACCGCAACCGAAGCGTTCGACCGCACCATGAACCGGCGCTTGCACGAGTCGCTCACACGCCTCGGCATCGAGCACGAGTATCACGAGGTGGACGGCGGGCACCGCTTCGACGTCGTTGCCGCGCATCTGGCAGCGATGCTCACGTTCCTGGACCGTTCGATTCACGAGGAGAAGCCATGACCCGGCGTACGCTGATCACTGCGTTCCCGCGCCCCAGTGCCTCGACATCGCCGCCGCACGGCAGCAGGCGCGAAAACAACAATCGCTGTTCATCGGCACGTGCCCCGGCATGCCCGGTGAGGCGATCATTTCCACTGACCGCCGCCGAACCAAGCGAAGTGCCCTGCATCGCGACACACGCCGTTGCCGGCCGCTCCCAATCCGAGGACCACGCATGACCCGACGCAAACTGCTCGTCACGCCACTCATCACCGCTGCGGCATCCGGCAAGACAACGGCGATTCGCCACACGCCGCCAGCACCGGTCGTCAGCGCAGCCGGCGTGCACTACGGCTTCCCGCGCATAGTGCGCGCCGCCAACGGCCATCTGCTGTTGTTCTACCGGATCGGCACCACACACGCCTACGATTACTCCAGTGTCGCGATGCGCCGGTCGCCGGACAACGGCAATACCTGGAGTGCGGAGAAGGTGTTGTTTCGCGATCCCGATACAGCGCGTTCCGCGCACAATCCAGTGGCCGTGGTTGCGGCGGACAAGCGCGTGATCCTCTGGGTGAGCCGCTTTCGCTTCAGCCCTACGCCGCATCGCCGCGAGCCCGGCGCATGGGCATGGTCGGATGATCATGGTGAGTCCTGGTCGCCGTTTGAAACGTTCGATACCGATGCGTCACGTAGCAGCTACTACATGACCGATGTCATTCGCACCAGCGACGGACTGCTCGGTTCGAACGCCACCTTCCCGCCATCGGGCATCGGCAATTGCTATGCGCTGCAGTGGCATTCGGCGGACAACGGCCGCACTTGGAAAGTGCGTTCGCAACTCACCGCGCCGGAGGCCAATCGCGGCGATGAGGTTGGACTGATCGAGCGGTCACCAGGCGAAATCCTTTGCCTGTTGCGCACACGGCGGCAACCAGGCTCAGCGGGTTATCCGAAGGGACTCTCGGTCTTCGTCAGCACCGATCACGGAAGCACATGGAACGAACAGGAGAATTTGTTCACGCAACTGGGCATTACGCTGCAACGGCCCTTCCTCACACGTCTGGACCGGTCGCGCGTGCTGCTGAGCGGCCGCGATGTGGAGCGAAAACAAATTGTGGCGTTTTTGTCGCGGGACAATGCGCGCACGTTTGGCGCGAAGACCGTCATTGACTCCTACGTCAAAGATGGCGCCTACACGAGTTGTGTTCCGCTGAACGGCAAGCGAGCACTCATGGTCTACTACGCGGACCGCGAAGGCACGTTGCCTGAATTGCGAGCCACGCGCATCGAGGTCGACTGAAGGAATGGCCCACACGATCAAACTGGAAGCCGACATCTGCATCGCGGGAGGCGGCATGGCGGGTGTGTGCGCGGCCATCGCGGCGGCAAGGTCGGGTGCCACGGTGGTGCTGCTGCAAGACCGCAGCGTGCTCGGAGGCAATGCATCGAGCGAGATTCGCATGCACATTGCCGGGGCATCGTGCTCGGGGCGCCGGCCGGGGGCTCGCGAATCGGGACTCATCGACGAGATCCGCGTCGAAGACGCAGTGCGCAATCCACACCGCAGCCCGCATCTTTTCGATCTGCTGCTCTATGACATGGTGCGGCGCGAGCCGAGCATTACGCTGTTATTGGACACGGACTGTGTAGGGTGCGACACGGAAGCCGCATCGCATGCCCCTGGACAGCGCTTGATCCGCCGCGTACATGCTGTGCGCACGCTGACGGAGGATCGATTCGTCATCGAAGCAGCCTTCTTCGCTGACTGTACTGGCGATTCGCGATTGGGGATCGAGGCCGGCGCCGCGATGCACATGGGCCGCGAAGCTCGTCATGAGTTCGACGAACCGGATGCGCCGCTGGAGGCCGATTCGGCTGTGCTTGGCAGCACGATTCTTTTCACGGCTCACGAAATGGATCATGCCGTGCCCTTCACTGCCCCGCCCTGGGCACGCCGCTTCAGCGAAGAAGATCTGCGGCTGCGCTCGCACCGCGAGTTCGAATACGGGTACTGGTGGGTGGAATGGGGCGGCCACCTCGACACAGTGCGTGACAACGATCGCATTCGCCATGAGCTGCTGGCCATCGCGATGGGCGTTTGGGATCACGTGAAGAATCACTGCACGCAGCCTCCCGACCCCTCGGCTGCGTATGAGAAGTGGATGGCGGGGCAGGCGCCACCCGCGGCTTCGGCGGCGAACTGGGCACTGGATTGGGTGGGCATGCTGCCGGGCAAGCGCGAATCGCGAAGGCTGTTGGGGCCGCATGTTCTCACACAAGACGATGTCACTTCGGGCCGGCTGTTTCACGATACGGTCGCCTACGGCGGCTGGTGGATCGATCTGCATCCGCCCACAGGAGTGGATGCCGTGAATGAGTACCCGTGCCGTCAGATCGAAGTGCCTTATCTTTACGGCATCCCGTTGCGTTCGTTGTACTCGCGCAATGTGGCGAATCTCTGGATGGCGGGCCGCAACATCAGCGCGACCCATCTCGCATTCGCATCCACGCGTGTGATGGCGACGTGTGCGGTGATGGGTCAGGCAGTGGGGACAGCGATGGCGATGGCCGCACGCCGTCGCCTTGCAGCCGCTTCGGAGTTATTGGAGCCGTCGCTGCTCGATACACTGCAACAGACCTTGCTTGCGGATGACTGCTTTCTTCCGGGCATCGCGGAGCGCATGCCACACGCCCGTTATCACGCCAGCAGTGAAGTGGCCGGACACGAAGCGCCATTGGCCGGCAACGGCATCACACGCGCTCTAGACCCGCGGTTGCATCCAGCGTTCGCGGCTTGCTCCAATCAGTGGGTTTCAGCCGAATTGCCGGCTTGGCTTGATCTCGAATGGGAGGAAGAGCGCGCGATCCATGGTGTGGAGCTGATCTTCGATACGGGCTTCGCGCGTGAACTCACGCTCTCCATGAGTGATGCGTTCACGCGCAAGATGATTCGCGGGCCGCAGCCGGAAACTGTTTCGGACTATGCGCTGTCGGCGGGCGAACGGCAGTTGCGGTTCACGGGCAATCATCAACGCCGGTGTGTGCATCGCTTCGAAGAACCATGGGTCACGCGGCGTCTGCGGCTGACGGTCGAGCGCACGCATGGGGCCACGCAGGCGCGTGTCTTCGCGATCCGCGTGCGCACGTCGAAGGAGGCTTTCGAGGCATGAACCGATTTCGCGGCATCGTTGTTCCGATGCTCACTCCGCTCACCGCCGATGGCCGCATCGATCGACCCGCGCTGGGCCGCTATCCCGACTTTCTCGCAAGCAACGGCGCCAATGGGCTGTTCGCCCTCTCCTCAACAGGCGAGTTCTGCGCGATGCCGTGGCGCCGGCAATGCGAACTGGTGGAGTCGACGATGGTGCACAGGGCGGGCCGCCTGCCAGTATGCGCCGGAGTCTCCACGCAGTGCCTGGAAGAGAGCATCTCCCGTGCACGCGATGGGGCGATGTCGGGCGTCGAATTTTCGGACGCAGCATCACATTGAGACGGAGACGGTGTTTCGATTGAAGGAGGACGGCAACATGATCGGGCTGAAGGACTCCTCGAACGATCGGGACTGCACACGCCTGCTCGCGACCCGGCTGCGCGCACAAACTGCATTCAGCTATCTGCATGGCAACGAACTGCTGATGTTGGAGGCAGCATCGTGCGGGGCTCATGGCGCGATGGCATCGCTGGCGAATCTCGCGCCGCGGCTGCTTGCGGACGCATTCGACGCGGGCAGAGAGACGGACGCTACGCAACAAGAGATCGCCGCATTGATCGGAGCGTTTGGGCTGTTTGAAGAACGCCCCCAGGATTCAACCACGCTGCGGCTGATGGCGCTGAAAGCGGTGCCGCATGCGCTTGGCATCATGGACACGCACATGGCGCAACTGCCGCTACACTGAGCCCAAGCGATGCCCGCCTACCGTTGGATTCTCGCTGCAACACTCTTCCTCGCCGCAGGGTTGAACTACGCCGATCGCACGTCGATCTCAGTGGTCTTCCCTCTGCTCAAGAGCGAGCTTGGCATTTCGGATCTGGCGTTGGGCGGGCTGGGGTCGGCATTTCTGTGGGCCTATGCGATCGGCTCACCGTTGGCGGGGGCACTGGCGGACCGCTGGCATCGAGGGCGAGTTCTGCTGTCGAGCCTGGTGCTGTGGAGTCTGATCACGGCTGCGACTGGATTGGCGAGTGGGTACTGGCAACTCGCAGGGAGCCGCGTGGCGCTGGGGCTGGCTGAGTGTCTCTATCTGCCCGCGGCGACGGCGATGCTCGCTCAGTATCACGCGCCGGCCACACGGGGTCTCGCGATGGGTCTGCATTCGGCGGGGCTGAACCTCGGATTGATCGCTGGTGGAGTTGCCGCGGGCTATCTCGGTGATCACTATGGTTGGCGGCAAGGATTCTTTCTGCTGGGAGGCGCGGGAATCGTGCTCGCGGCATTCGCCCTGCCAGTGTTCTTGCGGCCCCCGTCGCCGGAGGAGACGGTACCCGCGGCCGTACGAGAGGCACGTCCCCTGTCGGCGCTACCCGGCGATCTGCAGGTGCTTGCATCGATTCCGTCGTTCTGGATCCTTGCCTTGAAGTCGATGCTGGTGGCCATCGGGACATGGATCTTCTTCAACTGGCTGCCGCTCTACTTCCGCGAGACGTATCAGTTGTCACTGACGGCATCGGGCTTCACGGGCACCGTGTCGCTGCAGTTGGCGGCAACCATCGGAGTGCTTGGCGGAGGCGCGGTCTCCGATGCTTGCGCGCGCCGCGGCCAACGCTACCGCATGCTGTTCCAAAGCTCGTGCTATCTGCTATCGGCGCCGTTCCTACTGGCGTTTCTTGGCAAGCCCAGTGTGGCGATGTTGAGTGTCGCGGTGTTCTGTTTTGCGCTGTTGCGCGGGCTCGGCCAGGCGAATGAGAATCCGCTGATTTGCGAAGTGGTGCCGGAGCGGCTGCGGTCATCGGCGATTGGCGTCACGAATCTCTTCAATACGCTGAGCGGCGGCACAGGCGTGTTGCTGGCAGGATTCCTGAAGCGCGACTTCTCGCTGGGAGGGATCTTTGCGGCGATTGCGGTGTTGATGCTGGCGGCATCGGCGCTGCTGTGGTTCGGGTATCGCTACGTGCTGGCGCGGGATCTGGAGCGCAGCAGGACGCGGTAGCGGTGCGGCTGATCCGCCAGATGCGTCCGCGCAGAGACCGTCAGCCCTCCGCAGGGATGGAGCGAGCCCCAGGCAAAGCCAGGCATAGGCCGGGCGGGTGGAGGTGGATCCGCGCGCTCCGAGACGTCGCTCGACAAGGGGACGCGGCAGGCCCGCGGGCCGGCGCCGCCGAGGGGCACCTACGGAGCCCGCGTATATCGAAACTGCAGCGTGCCTCGCCGTGGCGCGGAAGTCCGCGGATGCCATGTGCTACCCATGTGACTGGAAAGCGGCTGGACACAGCATCGCGACAGTCGTTGCGTTTTTGCCGAGCGCGCGTGTGGCGCACGCAAGCATGCGGATCGCATGTAGCTACAAGCGCCGGTTGGAAGGCCGGAGACGCAAGTAGAGAAAGCCACCCACGGCCGCGACAAGAAACACGAACGCGACCATGACAGCAGCCACCGCCGTGGATCCGGCGGCAGGGAGCAGCGCGAGCGCGATCAGCAGCAACACGGGCACCAACAGGAACTCCGCCACCGCTGCCGGGCGCATCGCTTTTTCGGCCTGCTCACGGCGCGCACGCAGTTGTGATTTCCAATAGATGAGGCCGGCGGGCTGAGGATCGCCCTCCGCCCCGGCATCAAGGAAGCTCCGCAACATCATCGCCTCCCGGCATTGCGCGCAGCCGGCAACATGAGAGCGCAAGTCGTCAGGCAGTGGCCCGCCATCCGCGGCAGCCAACACTTCGGGCTCGCGCACGCATTCCATCGTGCCGCCGGCCCGTGCCTCAGGGACGTTGTTGTTCATGCTGTCTCTCTTTCTGAATAACCGATTGCGCGCAGCATTTCAAGCAGTTTCTGACGGGCACGAAAAAGCATTGGACGAATGCTCACTTCGCGCAGACCAAGAATGTCCGCGATTTCGCGATGACTGGACCCTTCCACGTAGGCGAGCCAAACCAACTCGCGCTCGCGCGGCTTCAAATTGCTCAGCACCTTTTGCACGTCGCTGGACACCTGCGGATCATTGGCCTCGACGGCGGGCATGGCGATTTCCTCAATGCCCACCGACTTCTCGCCGCGGGAACGGTGCAGATCGTTCACCAGGTTCGTCGCGATGCGAAAGAGATAGTTCCTGCGCTCGCGATCTTCGAACGCGCCCGCTTGTGAGCGCAGGAAGCGATAGTAGCTCTCCTGCACGAGTTCATCGGCAAGCGCCGTGTTGCCGGTCAGGCGGTTGAGATAGTTGCGGAGCGGGCGGGCCGTCTGGGCATGGAAGGCTTCAAAGGCAGCCGCATCGAGACACAATAGATCCTTCGCGTGCTTCGGCTGCGATGCGCGTGGGGCATCTGCGAAGCCGCGGGTATCCCGATTGGTGTCTTGGCCAGTCACAGAAGGTCTCGGCAGGATGGACTATTGTTTCTGGCTATCCGTGAGCAAGCCCCACTTGCGCAGGAGGACGAAGCTCCACCCGGCCGAGAGAACGATGCCAATGCCCGCGGCGATGGCGATGCCGCCGGCGACACGGAAGAACGCCGCCGCTTCGTAGGACATGGGAGCGACAACGTACATGCCGATACCGGTGGAGAGCGCGATGAGCCCAGTCTGAAGGCTGTTCAGCACTCGGGAAACATGCGTGGGCGGGGCCTCGTGCTCGCCGCCGGCGAGGAACTTCTGACCCGCTTCGGTTTGGAAGAACTGTATGACATCAGGCCCGGAGCCCAGACGGTCAATGAGCTTGCCGTGGAGTTCCGCCATCAAACGGTCGCGGCGCGCGCGGCCGAAGACCCGGGCAATGGTGGTGAGAATGTATGCCGCCGTGAGAAAGAGGGTCGGCACAACGATCGCGATGGTGACTTGTTCGGACATACTCTGTTTTCGCCTCTGCCCTTTGTAACGGAGCAGGCGACCGCGATGTTATCAGCCCTTCAAGAGGATTTGTTGGGAATGGTGCCGGCTAGCGGAGTTGGCCTTCCAAGAAGCGATAGGCGCGCTCGCGAACTTCCTGCGGGAAATCGTGATCCGCCTCGGGATGTTCGGTGACGAGCACGCCGGGACGCTGGTAGATCTTCTCAAAGATGGGGCGCGCCGCGTTGACGCAATCGTCGACGCCGGAGACTTCGAAGTTGGCGTCGCGCGTGGGGGCGTTGATGAAGATGGCGCGTGGCGCGATGGCTCCGAGGATCTCGGGAAAATCGAAGGGCATCCTGGCGGGCGACTTCTCGTAGCGATCGGCGATGCGAGGCATGTAGCCTTTGTGGCTCCAGCCGGTGAGATTGCCGCCGTAGTATTTCGGGAAGGCGGTGAAGCCGCAGCTTGTGACGACGGCTCGGATGCGGGGATCGAAGGCGGCGAGGAAGAGCGAGTTGTGGCCTCCGAGCGAGTGGCCGCAGACGCCGATGCGATTGCGTTTCACCTGCGGCAGGCTGGCAAGGACGTCGACGGCACGGCGATGGTTGACGATGCCTTTCATGGTGGCGCTGGCGTAGCCGTTGGCGTAGGGGTCGAACTGGTACTCGCCGAAGTTGGGGTAGTCGGGGGCAAACGTAACGAAGCCGCGCTGGGCGAGTTCGCGAGCGTAGTGGAGGTTGGGTTTGCCGCCGAGACCGGCGGGTTCATCCTTGCCGATTTTGGTGGTTTGGTGGAGGCAGAGGACAGCGGCGCCGTTGGGCTGTTTGGGGAGGAGCAGCCAGGCGGGGACGAGGTCGCCGGGATCGGTGTCGAAGCGGATGTGGCGGCGGAGATAGGGGCCTTCGTCGATGTCGGTGGCGGATTGGATTCGCGGCTTGGTGCCAATGGGCGGAGGCAGTGGCCCCATGACTTCCTGCATGCCGGCGAGGATGTGGCGGCGGCGGATTTCGAAGTCGTGGCGGTTGCGGACGGGGCGGCGTTCGCCGGAGGTGGTGAGGTAGTAGAGGAGGTCGTTGTGGGTGGGGTAGACGGGGCCGGCAGCATGCAGTTTGGAAGCCGCGGCGATGGCGGCAAACAGCATGCCGCGACGGGTTGGAAGAGGGGTTTGGCGATTTGACATGGACGGGTCGAAATGTTCTAATTGAAAGAGTCGCACGACACTCCTCAGTAGCTCAATGGTA
>JAEUQE010000148.1 GCA_016789785.1 Bryobacterales bacterium | reverse complement strand
AAGCTTCGTCTGGACCTCACCATGGATGAGATCAGGCATCGCGCGCTCCACCACCTCCCCGTCAACATACTCGGGGTCGGTCCCCTCGAATGCCGTCGAGAGATACTCCTCCGGTGTCACCATGGTCTTGGCTACCATACCCACAGACTAACAGAAGTGCGAGATTGGAATCGTGCGAACGCTCTTATGTCTCATAGTCTGCTTGCCGGCCGCGGCGGCGACGTTTCATGGCGGCGTCGAACCCATTCTGCGCAAGCATTGCCAGCCCTGCCACCGCCCCGGTGAGATCGGGAAAATGCCCCTGGTGACATACGCGCAAGTGCGCCCCTGGGCCAAAGCGATTCGCGAGGCGGTCCTGCGAAGGCGCATGCCTCCCTGGTTCGCGGAATCGGGATCGGCAAAGCTTGCCAACGATCCCCGTTTGAGCGAGCACGAGATCGCGCAGATCGACGCGTGGGTGAACGCAGGAGCGCCCGTAGGCGAGCGAACATCCGCAATGCCGGCAAGTCCGAACCAGGACACTGTCTACGACATCGAGTGGGTGATGCCACAGCCAGTGCGCGTCCCGGCGTCGGGAGAACTGCCATATCAGTTCGTGATCCTGCCACAGAAGATCGACCGTGAGCGCTGGGCACGTGCAATCGAGATTCGCCCAGGAGTGCGATCCGTGGTTCACCACGTGGTCGCGTATATCCGCGAACCCGAAAGCGGCTGGATGCGTGATGCTCCAACAGGGATGCCGTTCGCAAGGCCGGGCGTCACCACGGCGGACATTCTTGCCGTCTATGCGCCGGGACAGCCGCCATCGACGTTCCCTCCCGGCATGGCGAAGCGCATTCCCGCCGGTTCCGGCATCGTGCTCCAGATCCACTACACGCCCGATGGAAGGGCCCACACCGACCGCACGGCTATCCGCATCCAGTGGGCAACAGAGCCGCCGTCAAAGGAAGTGCTGACGCTTCAAATCGCGACAACCAACTTCCGGATCCCCGCCTATGAGCGCTCACACCGCGTCTCCGCCTATGGCACTATGCCCAACGACAGCCTGCTGCTTTCCTTCTTCCCGCACATGCACAAGCGCGGCGCGGCGTTCGAGTATGCGATGGTGCGGGACGGCGGACAGATCGACACGCTGCTTCGCGTTTCGCCGTATGACTTTCACTGGCAACTGAACTACCGTCTCGGCGAACCGCTGCCTCTCAAGAAGGGCACTCGATTGATGTGCACGGCCTGGTATGACAACTCGGCCAACAATCCGCGCAACCCAGACCCTTCAGCCGACGTAACCTACGGCGAGCAGAGTGACTCCGAGATGATGGTCGGCTTCTTTGATGTCGCGGTGCCTCGCGGAACCAGCAAGCAGCAGTTCTTTGTGCGGGAGCGGGATTAGCCTTCGAGCGACCAGCGCGCTTGCCGCAACACCGACAGTGGTGGATCGGGGAGTTTCACGGCCGTGGAACCCGAGCGGCGCGCCTCATACCAAATGGTGAGCAGGTCACCGCTGGGCAACTGCACCGTGCTGGGATACCCAAGGTCGCCCGTCCCATCGTCAGAAAGCACGATTGGCTCTGACCATGTGCGGCCCTCATCCTCGCTGATCCGGGCATGATTGCCACGCGGCGGGCGCCGGTAGCCGTAGCTCATCAGCAACCTGCCATCGCGCAGACGGATGAGATGTGAGGGCAGTCCCCAGACGCCAATGGCTCGTGGTGTACTCCACGTCTTGCCGCCGTCGGACGACTCGGACTGCAGCGTCTCGCGCTCATTGGTCTTGTTGTGATTGCGGATCTGCGCGATGAGTTTCCCGCTGGCGGTCTCCACGGCATGCAACTCGTGATAGTGCTCGGAATCATCCCCTGGACGCGTTGGGATCTCGCCAAGCAGCTTCCAAGTCAGGCCGTCGTCGGTGGACGTCCATGCACCGACGCGACGAGTCGGGCCGGGATACTCGAGCCCGGCATAGAGGAGGCTCCCGTCGCGAAGCAGAATCGGGCCGTGCGGACTCATCATCGGTACGCGATAGGGTTGGCTCCAGAGATGGCCGCTATCCGTCGATCGAACCATCCATGCGCCCAGAAGCGATTGCCGTTGCTCCGCCGTCGTCGACCGGTAAACAGCCTTCCATCGCTCTACACGATCCGCGTCCCACCCCTTGGCCTCTTGGAACACCTTCTCAAACGCCACCGATGTGAACGTAGTGGCCAGCAGGCTGCCACGCGCAGTCTCCACAATACCCGAGTCGCGATCGTCGATCGGCGTGTCCATCAGCACCTGCGGCCAACTCCAGGTCTCACCCCGATCGAAGGATCGCATCATCTCCACGCGGCCAAACGGGCAGACGTGGCCTTCGCGTCCGCCGGAGTAACTCACCACAAGCTCGCCGGACCGCCTTTGCGCCAGCGTCGCCCAGGCCGGGTAATACGCAGGCTGATGAGAGATCGCACGAATGGAATGGATGCGGGCTCGGGGAGCCGCCTTCGCGCGAGCAGTCAGGAAGAACGGCGCGGACAACACAGCGCGCCGCGTAGGAGAAGAGGCCATGCTCGATTGGAATGCCGGCGCGCCTTACTTCTTCTTCGCCTTCTTACCAATGTCGACGCGGGCCGTCAACGTGATCTCAATCCGGTAGTCGCCAACCAGCTTTGCCACACCCACCGTGGTCCGCGTTGGCCTCGGCTCCGGGAAGTAGGGAATGTAGACCTTGTTCATGCGGTCGAACAGGCTCATGTCGGTGAGATAGACCTGCACGGAAACGGCATCGGCGAAGCTCGCGCCGCCAGCCTTCAGATGCTCGCCGATGGCATCGAGCGTCGCCTTCACTTCATCCTCGAAGCTCTCCGGACGCTTACCACTGGCATCGCGGCCCACCATGCCGGACACGTAGAGAGTATCCCCGACAAGCAGCGCGGGACTAAAGGGCCTTGCCGGGCCCGCGGGTCCGGGAGGCGCCACCACTTTCTTATCCGCGGCCATGCAGACGGTACTAGCCAGCACGACGATCGTGAGAAGTCCTGTTTTCAGCATAATGAGCATGATACCTGTTCTTTTGAACTAGTGCAGCAACTCCCTTAGTACCAGCCCAAAATCCACCTAGAGCACCATTGCCGCAAAGACCCTGAAACATGCATTCTGGGTACGTCAGAAGCCTTCTACGGAGGAAAGGGTGACCGCAACCACCAAACCAGCCAACGAGCGGCGCGCCGCCGACCGCTTTCCGATTGAACGTGACGTTCGTTACAAAACGCTCAGCAAGAAGAACGGCGAAGAAGCCGGCGCGGGAAAAACCGTCAATATCAGTAGCACAGGCGTGCTCTTCACCACGGACAAGCTCTTGATCCCTGGACGCCGTCTGGAAGTCTCCATTAACTGGCCCGCCCAACTCAACAACAAGTGTGCGCTCAAACTTGTTGCCCGGGGACGAATCGTCCGATTCGAACAGGGCCGTGTAGCAATGGAGATCCAGCAATATGAGTTTCGGACCTCCGGAGCGGTGACCGCCCAATAGGCCCGCGTCTCCGTAGCCACGCGAGCAAGCCGTATAATCAACCTAAGGATATCCCCTGGGACGCGACCGCGGCTCCCAGGGGTTTCGATTTCATGCGGAAACGAATACTATTCGGCTCCGGCCTCGTTCTGCTTGCCATTCTGGTGGCGCTGAACGTCTGGCAGAGTTCCTTCAGCCTCGGCGCGTTCCGTCCGAGTGACCAGCTCCAGACCTATGTCTACTGGGGCGTTTCCACCCTCATCTTCATTCTCACCGTGACGCTCGGCTTCATGCTGTTCCGGACAGCACTGAAGCTTTATGTGGAGCGGCAGCGCAATCGAGAAGGGTCCCGCATCCGGTCGCGGCTGGTGGTTGGAGCGCTCGGACTGAGCTTCATGCCGGTGCTGTTCCTGGTCGTCTTCAGCGTTTCGGTCCTCAACTTCAATCTGAATAGCTGGTTCAGCCGGCCCGCGGAGAAGATGAAGTGGAGCCTGATCGAGGTCGGCGTGGCGATGGACCAGGAAGCGCAAGCTCGCGCGAAGACGTTGGCCCGGCTGATCGCATCGCAGCCCTTTCCGAAAGACGTGGAGACCGTCTGCATCGAACAGCGGATCGAACAGGGCTGGGTGGAGGACCCGAAGGGGCAGCGGTCGTACTTCTGCGGGCAGACCCGCAACGCAAGCACCCGGTCGGTGGAGGGACGCGCACAGCAAGGCGCGGACTCACAGGTTGTCATCCGGCTCCTGATGCCTGTTGATTTCGACGAGAAGCACCGCGAGATCCAGAAGCAGGTTGCCGACTATGCGCGCGTAGGTGAGGAACGCAAGGACTTTCGCAATTTCTATCTCCTGCTGCTCGGCCTCATCACCCTGTTCATCCTGTTTGTCGCCACCTGGATCGCGCAGTTCATGGCGCGGCAGATCAGCGACCCGATTTCCGCGATCCTCGATGCAGCGAACAAAGTTCGGCACGGCGACTTGAGTTACCGGCTAAACGTCAGCGCGCTGGATGAGTTGGGCACGCTCGTTCGCGCGTTCAATGAAATGACGCAGGACCTGGAGACGAACAGCCGTGAGTTGGATCAGCGCCGCCGTTTCACGGAAGCGATTCTCGAGAGCATTCCCACGGCCGTCATCTCGCTATCGCCCGAGGGAAGGATCCAGCGATTCAACCACGCGCTCGACACCATCTTCCCGCGCTTGCGCAAGGAAACTCCCCAGAAGATCGAAGACATCCTTCCACGCGAGGAAGCGAAAGAGATCCGCTATCTGATGAAGCGCGCACAACGCACCGGAGTTGCTTCACGGCAAATCGATTTCCAGCGCGGCAAGCAGAACATCCATCTGTCAGTGACTGTGGCAGCGCTCGAAGAAGCGCAGACCGGCGGCTTCGTCGTTGTGATTGAGGACACCAGCGAGCTGCTCCGCGCGCAGAAGGCGGCGGCATGGCATGAAGTGGCCAGGCGCATCGCGCACGAGATCAAGAACCCGCTGACGCCGATCGCGCTGTGCGCCGAACGCGCCGTGCGGCAGGTGGAACGAATGGGAATCGCACCCGAGTCGAGCCGTGTTCTTCGCGAGTGTTGCGCGACGATCCTCAGTGAAGTGGAATCCGTCAAGACGCTGGTGGATGAGTTCTCGCAGTTCGCACGCTTTCCGGCGGCACAGCCCTCGCCTTGTGACCTCAATGAAATCGTCGAGAACGCGCTTTCTGTGTTCCATGGAAGGCTCGACCATATTGAGATCCGCAGAAATCTGGGAAGCAGGCTGCCTTCCGTGAACCTGGACCGCGAACAGATCAAGCGAGTGGTGGTGAATCTGGTGGACAACGCGGCCGAGGCAATGCATGATTCACCGGTCCGCCGCCTGACCATCACTACCCAGCTTGCATCGGACTCAATCGAGATGATCATTGCCGATACGGGCGCAGGTGTATCGGCGGAGGATCGGGAGAAGCTGTTTCTGCCTTACTTCTCAACCAAGGGCCGCGGGACAGGCCTCGGACTTGCAATTGTGAACCAGATCCTGTCCGAGCATCAGGCAACCATCCGCGTGGAAGACAACAAGCCCTCTGGCGCGCGGTTCATCGTCGAGTTCCCAGTCCCCACGAGCATTGAGCACGAGTTGAAGACAGTAGAAGCGAACGCATGAAAAAGTACCGAATTCTGGTGGTGGATGATGAGCCAGGCATCCGCCAGTCGCTGATGGGTGTATTGGAAGACGAAGGCTACGAAGCGCAGGCCGTGCAGAGCGCTGAGGAATGCCTGGAGGAAGTGCACCGCCACATCTATGATGTCGTGCTGTTGGACATCTGGCTGCCCGGCATGGACGGTCTGGAAGCGTTGCAGCGGCTTCACGAGCTGCCCGCGGACGACCGGCCCACTGTCGTGATGATCTCCGGTCACGGAACAATCGAGACCGCGGTGAAAGCGACCAAGCTCGGCGCGTTCGACTTTCTGGAGAAGCCGCTCACCATTCAGAAAATCATTGTTGTCGTCAAGAATGCGATCGGGCAGCGCAAGCTCGAGCGCGAAGTGCAGCGGCTGAAGGACGAAGCCGGCCCGGGTGATGAGATCATCGGCGACAGTGTTCCGATGAAAGCGCTACGGCAGCAATTGCGCCTCATGGCGGGCACCAACGGAAGGGTCCTGATCTATGGCGAGAGCGGTGTTGGCAAGGAACTTGTCGCCAAGGCGATCCATCATCTGAGCGCGCGGGCATCCGAGCCCTTCGTGGAGGTCAACTGCGCCGCGCTGCCCGAAGACCTCATCGAGAGCGAGTTGTTTGGCCATCGCAAGGGCAGTTTTCCTGGAGCGTTGGAAGACAAGACGGGGAAGTTCGAGAAAGCGCACGGCGGCACGCTGTTTCTGGATGAAGTCGGCGACATGAGCCTGAAGACGCAATCGAAAGTGCTGCGCGTGCTGGAGGAGCAACGGTTCGAGCCGGTTGGCGCATCGGAGTTCATTCGCGTGGATGTGCGCGTGGTCGCGGCCACCAACAAAAATCTGGAGACGGAAATCGAGCGAGGTAACTTCCGTGAGGATCTGTTCTATCGCCTGAATGTGATTCCCTTCTCCGTGCCTCCGCTGCGCGAGCGTGCGGAGGACATTCCCCTTCTTGCGAATCACTTCTTGAAGGAGTACACAACGGCTTACGGCCGCAAGCCGAAGGAACTCACTCCGGAGGCTTACGCCGTGCTTCAGGACTACCACTGGCCGGGCAATGTGCGTGAGCTCAAGAATCTGATGGAGCGGATCGTAATCATGAATCCGCAAACGAAGATCGAAGCCCGCCACATCCCATTGAATCCCGCGAAGCGTTCCGTGCTGGAGCGGCCGATCGACTACTTCGGAAGCTTGCAGGAGGTGCGTGAGGCCGCTGAGCGGGAGTACATCCTCAAGAAACTGGATGAGACGAAAGGCAACGTGTCGCGCACGGCGGAATTGCTCGGAATGGAGCGCAGCAACCTTTACCGCAAGATGAAAGCGCTGGGAATTGACGGCAAGTAGGACAGCCCGCCGCCGGACTCATGGCCTTCCGATCTGGTCGAACGCAACATCGTTGATCCGGTATCGCCTCCAGTCCTTGAAGTCGAAATGCCACCACTCGTTCTCGTAGACTGTGAATCCTTCCGCTTCCATCGCCTTGCGCAGCAGGTCGCGATTGCGGCGCTGCGGTGGCGTGCCGCCACTGTAGTTCGGATGCGCGCGCTCCGACATTTCGTCGTAGCCTGACGGCATGTCGGCCGCGAGCCCTGACTTGAGGTGATACAGCGTCAGGTCGATCGCGCATCCGCGATTGTGCCTCGACCCCTGGCTCGGATCCGCAACGAACGCACGCTTCTCCACCGGCGTCATGTCCCAGAACATACGGGTCACCTGCCATGGCCGGTAGCCATCGTGAATCATCAGACCAAACCCCTGCTTGCGAAGTTTGCGATGCGCACGAACAAGCGCTTCGGCGGCGGGGCGCTGCAAAAAGGCGCGCCCTTCCTTGTAGAAAACGTGCCCGGCGAAGTTATTCGCAGTCGCATAGCGCACGTCGAGCTTGATGGTGGGGTCCAGCTTGGCCAACTCAACCAGATCGTTAGGCAGGAAGTCACCCTCCTCCTGAGGAGGACGCGGCACATAGCCCGGCCCACGCACAATGCGTCCCGGCTTCTCTCCGGTATGGGCGCCATTGCGGAGCACGGCCACACCGTTCACAAAGACATCGCGCATGCCCACTGACGTCTGATGCGGATTCTCGAACGTCGCGCGGTCAGCAACGGTTTGTGGATCGAAGATCACGATATCAGCGAAGGCGCCTTCCCGCAGTTCTCCTCGATCGGTGAGCGAGAGCCGTCTGGCAGCCGCGGAAGTCATCTTGCGGATTGCATCCTCCAGCGGGATCACGCGTTCCTCACGCACATACTTTCCAAGCACTCGCGTGAAGTTGCCGTAGGCGCGAGGATGCGCAAGATCCTTGGCGGTCGCGGGATCCATGCCGCCCGCGTCGGTGCCGAACTTCATCCACGGCTGGCGCAATTGCAGCGCGATGTTCTCTTCACTCATCAGGAAATAGATCG
The DNA here is from genome assembly GCA_016789785.1 of Bryobacterales bacterium. The sequence continues at coordinate 13,716 of JAEUQE010000148.1, read as the reverse complement.
TCTCGACGCGCGTGCCCTCACTCGAGATCAAATCCATCGCGGTTTCAATCCAATCCTTGCCGCGTGCCGTCATGATCCCGGCGAGGCGCTTTCCGGCATACGCGCGATTCTCCGGCTTCTGCGGCGACACGATCAGCACGTTCTCAGGCCCCGCAAGCGCACACAGATTCTCCCAATCGACATCGTCACGGGACATCTCGGCGCGCATCCGGGCTCGCGTATCCGCGTTCGCCAGGTTCTCGAAGAGCTTGCCATCGGCTTGCGCCCAAGGCGGCAGACACGCGGTCAGCCCGGTCCCACCCGCGGTGTACGAGTACATATCCGCACCGATATCGAGTCCTTCGCGGCGCGCCGCTTCAATCTTCGCAATCGCCAGCGGCATTCGCTGCCAGTTGCGCTTGCCGCCGGCTTTCAGATGATAGATCTCGACCGGGACACCACCCTTCCGCCCGATCTCAATGGCTTCATCAATCGCCTCGATCAAGCGGTCCGCCTCCGAGCGCATGTGTGTGATGTAGACTCCGCCGTAAGGCGACATCGCCTTAGCAGTCTCGATGAGTTCGTGCGTACTCGAATAGTTGTTGGGCGGATAGATGAGAGCCGAAGCGATTCCGAATGCACCATCCTCCATCGCGCTGCGAACGGCAGTGCGCATGGCGTCGAGTTCTTCGGCGGTAGCCTCTCCCTGAGCCATGCCCTTTGCGTAGAGGCGCAACGTGCCCGATCCGATGAACGAGCCGAAGTTGGTGGATGTACCGTGCTTCTGCATTGCGCGAAGCCAACTGTCGAAGCCTCGCGGGCCTGGAAAGTGCTGGCCGCCGAATGCCCGATCGGATGCTCGCGTGCGTTCATTTGCTGGCGCGTTGGTGGAGCCCTCGCCAAGGATTTCAGTCGTGATCCCTTGCGTGACCTTGCTGATCACACGGCCATCACCAAGTAGAAACGCATAGCGCGAGTGGCTCAGGATGTCGATGAACCCAGGCGCGACAACATGTCCGGATGCATCAATCTTCGCCTTCGCGGCCGCGTTTCGCAGCAAGCCGGCCGGTGTGATGCGCGCGATCCGATCCCCGCTGATGGCAAGATCGCCCGCAAACCACGCGTTGCCTGTGCCGTCAATGATCCGGCCACCGTGAATCACCAGGTCGTACTGAGGTTGGGCTGCCGCAACAAGCGCAACGAGGGCGAGCAGAGCGAGTCGCATGATCCTGCGATCTTAGCAGGGAGATGGGAACGCGAGCGCAACGGCAGGCCCGGCCTCACACGGTATGATGGGAAATTATGGATACAGTTGTGGAAGCCCCAGTAGAGCTCAGTCTGGCGCAGCAGGTGATGGATCGCGAGAAGCAGTACATTCTACCGACGTACGCGCGTTATCCGGTCGTGATTGCCCGCGGAAAAGGCTGCAACCTGTGGGATACGAACGGCAAGAAATATCTGGATCTTTTGAGTGGCATCGGGGTGAACGCGCTGGGACATGCACACCCGCGCATCGTACGGGTCATTCGCGAGCAGGCAGGCAAGCTGATGCACTGCTCCAACCTCTACTATCACGAGTATCAAGGCCTACTCGCGGAGCGGTTGGCGAAGGTCAGCGGACTTCAACGGACCTTCTTCTGCAACTCCGGAACGGAGGCAATGGAAGGTGCGCTCAAGATCGTGAAGGCGCATGGCAACCGGCTCAATCCCGACAAGAACGAGATCGTTTCGCTCGATAACTCATTCCATGGCCGGTCCATCGGCGCAATCTCGATTACCGGCCAGCCGAAGTACCGTAAGGATTTCGAACCGCTGTTGCCGAACGTGCGGTTCGTTCCCCGCCACGATCTCGCAGCGCTTGAGCAGACGATCAATGAGCGGACAGCGGGCGTGTGCCTCGAACTGATTCAGGGCGAAGGCGGCATCTATCCGCTCGGCGAGCAGATGACGCGCAAAGCCCGCGAGCTTTGCGATCGTTACAACGCGCTGCTCGTGCTGGATGAGATTCAGTGCGGCGTGGGACGTCCCGGTACGTTTTTCGCTTACCAGCTTGTGGATCCGGTGGTGCTGCCGGACGTGATGGTAGCCGCAAAGCCGCTCGGCGCGGGCATGCCGATGGGCATCATCATGACCAACGAGAAAGCGGCTGACGCACTGGCGCCAGGCATGCACGGCACCACGTTTGGCGGCGGCGCACTGGCCTGCCGGGTGGGCCTCGAATGCATGGACTTGCTCGAGGAACTGCTGCCGCACATCCGGCAAACCGGCGCCTACTTCCAGGAAAAGCTGCGCGATCTTGGCAGGCAGTTTTCGTTCGTGAAGGAAGTGCGGGGCCAGGGACTCATGCTCGGCGTGGAGATCGAGTTCCCCTGCAAGCAGTTCGTGACCGACGCGCTCGCGGAAGGCCTGCTGATCAACGTGACGCATGACACCGTGGTGCGCATGCTGCCGCCGTATATCATTACCGAACGCGAGATCGACCGCGCCGTGCGTGGCCTGCGCAACGTGTTCCGCAAGGCTGCCAAGAGCCGCACTTAGACACCCGTTTCAGCGGAGGGATCCATGTCATTCGACCTCACCGGCAAGGTTGCGATCGTGACCGGCGGCGGACGCGGCATCGGCAAAGCGATCGCGTTGCGCTATGCCGGGGCCGGCGCTTCCGTCGTCATCGCGAGCCGCAAGGCGGAGAATCTCACGGCTACCGCAAAAGCCGCCGAAGGACTTGCGGGCAGAGTAGTACCGATCCCCTGTCATGTGGGCAGAGCGGATCAACTGCAGATGCTGGTGGAGGAAACCGAGCGCAATCTGGGTCCCGTGGATATCCTGGTCAACAACAGCGCGACGAACCTGGGCCAGGGCTCTTCGCTTGACGTCACGGACGACGCGCTGCTGAAGACCACGGAAGTGAACGTCATGGCGCCGCACCGGCTGATCCGGCTGCTGGTGCCCAAGATGATCGAGCGCGGAAAAGGCGGGTCGATCATCAACATCGCTTCCATCGCGGGCCTGCGCCCACAACCCGGCGGACTGGTCTACAGTTTCACCAAGGCAGGGCTGATCATGATGACCCGCGTTTGGGCCATGGAGTTCGGCCAGCATCGCATCCGCGTGAATGCGATCTGCCCCGGCCTGATTCAGACGGACTTCAGCGAGTTCTTCTGGAAAAACGAAGAGCACATGGAACGTTTGAAACAAACTCAGCCACTTGCGTATCTGGGCCAGCCGGAAGAGATCACAGGGATGGCGCTGTACCTGGCATCGGACGAGTCGTCCTACGTGACCGGACAGTGCATGGTGGTGGACGGCGGCGCCACCACGCGCTAAGGCTTCTGCATGCTACGCGTTGACGTCGATCACGACGCGTCCACGCGTTTGACCGGCGAGAATCCGCGCGCCCACTTCCTGAACGTTCGAAAGCGGATGCACTTCGATCATGGAGTCGAGTTTCTCCAGAGGCAGGTCCGCGGCGAGACGCGACCAAATCGCCTTGCGCTCGGCGTTCGACGTGCGTACCGAATCAATCCCAAGCAGGTTCACACCACGCAAGATAAAAGGAAACACCGTGGTGTTGAGCTTTGGACCACCCGCCAGCCCGCAAGCCGCGACGCTGGTTCCGATAGAGAGCGTGCGAATCACGCCGGCGAGCGTATCGCCACCCACACTATCCACCGCGCCCGCCCACTTCTCGCTCTCCATCGGCTTGTTGCTGGCGGCCGAAAGTACCGCGCGATCGAGGATTTCCGTAGCGCCCAGCGACTTCAAGTAGTCCGCGGTCTCAGGCCGTCCCGTGGAGGCAGCCACCTGGTAACCGAGCTTCGCGAGAATCGCCACCGCGATACTGCCAACTCCGCCCGCGGCGCCGGTCACCACAACAGGCTTCCCACCCGGCTTCAGACCGTGGGCCTCCAGCGCCATCACACACTGCATCGCCGTGAAGCCCGCGGTGCCGACACCCATGGACTGCTTCGCCGTCATGCCTGGAGGTACGGCCACCACGTGCTCGGCTTTCATTTTCGCCATCTGCGCATAGCCGCCCCATATCGTCTCGCTGGTGCCGCAACCCGTCACCACCACGGACTGGCCGGGAGCGAACTCGCTCGAAGCCGATTCCACAACCGTTCCCGCAAGATCGACTCCGGGAATCATGGGGTAAGAACGAATCACGCCGGGCTTGCCGGTAACCGCGAGCCCATCCTTGTAGTTGAGGCTTGAATACTCGACGCGAATCAGCACGTCCCCATGCGTGAACGCGGAGGAGTCCAACTGTTCGAAGCCGAAGGTGGTCTGCCCATCGGCTTGACGGACAACAAAAGCGTTGAATGTCGGCATAATGAAGATCTCTCTTATGAAACCGTTGAAGGAACTATTTGATCTTACCGGAGCCGTGGCCCTGGTGACGGGGGGATCGCGCGGACTCGGCCAGGAAATCGCGGAAGGACTCGGCGAGGCGGGTGCATCGTTGATGATCCTGGCACGGCGCGAGCAATGGCTGCTCACGGCGATGGAGGAATTGCGCGCGGCGGGCCTTCGCGTGGAAGGCATGGTGTGCGATGTATCGAAGCCGGACGCGGTGGATGCGGCGGTGGCGCGCACGTTGGAGATCTACGGGCACATTGATGTGTTGGTGAACAACGCCGGAGTCACGTGGGGCGCAAAGGCTGAGGAGATGCCGCTGGAGAAGTGGCAGCAAGTGCTGGACGTCAACCTCACGGGCACCTTCCTGTTCTGCCAGCGAGCGGGACGCCACATGATCGAGCGCAAGAGCGGACGCATCATCAACATCGCTTCGATCAACGGCATCTACGGGGGACTGCTTGTGAAGGAGACGCATCTTGCGGGATATGTCGCCTCGAAAGCCGGCGTCATCGGGCTCACGCAGGAGCTTGCGGCGCGATGGGCAGAGCATGGGATTCGCGTGAACGCGATCGCACCCGGCTACTTCCCCACCCGCATGACCCAAGGCATTTGGGATGTCGCGCAGAAGAAGATGGAGTCCGATGTCCCGATGGGCCGTGGCGGCGCGGAAGGAGAGATGAAGGGCGTGGCGGTGTTCCTTGCCTGCGCTGCGTCGAACTACGTGACGGGCCAGACGATCATCGTCGACGGAGGAGCAACACTCGTATAGAGCGAGGTCTGCTACACTGGCGCGGTGCAAGTCTGGCAGGTAGCTCAGTTTGGCGAACCGGAAGAAATGACGCTCAACGATATCGCGTCACCGGAGCCGCGGGATGGTGAAGTGCGCGTCAGCCTGCGCGCCGCGGCGGTGAATTTCTTCGATCTGCTGCTGGTGCAGGGAAAGTATCAGGCGCGTCCTCCATTCCCGTTCACGCCAGGAGCAGAGGCCGCGGGCGTGGTGGACGCGACCGGGCCGGGCGTGACGGAATTCCGGAAAGGCGATGCCGTGATCGCGCTGCCGTCGTTCGGGTGCTTCGCTGAAGAAGTCATCTGCTCCGCATCGCGCTTGCTGCCGATTCCGAAAGGCATGGACTTCGATACCGCCGCCGCGATGCCGATCGTCTATCAGACTTCCTGGTTCGCACTCGTGGATCGTGCCGCACTGCGGGCTGGCGAATGGCTTCTGGTGCACGCCGGCGCCAGCGGAGTCGGCATGTCGGCGATTCAGATCGGTAAGGCGCTGGGGGCGCGGGTGGTGGCCACCGCATCCACGGAGGCCAAACTCGCGTTCTGCCGTGAACAGGGCGCCGATCACACGGTGAACTACACGGACCCCGGCTGGGCGGATATGGTGCGTAGCATCACCGGTGGCGGTGCGGATGTGATTTACGATCCAGTGGGCGGTGATATCTTCGACGCCTCCACGAAGTGCACTGCCGTGGGTGGCCGGATTCTGGTGATCGGCTTCACCTCGGGCCGCATTCCGACAGTCCAGGTGAACCGCCTTCTGCTGAAGAACATCTCCGTGGCCGGCGCGGTGTGGGGCGGCTGGTGCCAGACCCATCCGGAGTACATCCACCAGACGCATCAGAAACTGGTGGAAATGTTTCAAACAGGGAAGATCAAACCTGTTGTGAGCCGCCGTTATCCTCTGGACGTGGTGCCTCGGGCAATTCGCGACCTTGCCGACCGCGCTGCGACGGGGAAGTCGATTATTGTGATTTGAGCAAACGCTCATCGCGGGCGAATCTGGCTGCGCTTGAAGTCAGCCCGGTTCGATCGGGGATCGTGATTCGGATCGTAGGATTCGTCGTCTGTGTAGATCACGTCGCCGTTTTCGGCCTGCCAGCGGTGCTTCCATTGATTCGAGCCCAATTCCACCTGGCCCGTGTGGGGATTCACGTAGTCCTCATGGTTGGTCATGTTGAGCCAGATGTTGTAGGCGATCTCAGCGTTGGTGCGGCGGCGATTCTCCACAATCTCAGCAGCCACTTTGCTCACGTAACGCTGCGTTTCGAGCGCCTTTTGCGCACGTTGCGCAGATCCACGGCGCTCGCCTTCAATCCATACCGGGTTCGGCGTGAGCGATCCATGGATCAAGGAGAACACTGGGGCCACCCGATCGAACTCCGCGGCCGGCGCACGTGCAATCATCGTGTCCTTGTTGCTCCACGCACCGACACCCAGATCGCCCATATCCTCAATGATGGTCATGAGTTTCTCTTTGTAGGTGACACCGCCCTCTTCGTACATCACAGTAAGCACCGCCGAATCGTAACGGAAGCCCGAAAATCCCGCCATGCGAGGGGCGGCCGCCTGATAGGCGCGCAACAGGGCGGGAAGCGTTCCGCGATCGACCACGCGCAAGTTGCGCGCTTGCGGATGCGCCTGGGGGAAGATGTACTGCGCAAGAAATGACTGGGCGTCCATCAGATACATGACGCGTGCTCCCATGTAAGAACTTCCTGGCGGGAAGCCCATTGCGGCCGCGCCCATGCGGCGCGAATCTTTGTACGTGATGCTGGGAAGGAAGTGCATGAACGCACCCCCGTCGCGCGCGATCCGGAAATCGAACTTCGCGCTCACGGTGTTGAGGGCGCCGTTGGCAGTCAACGGATTCACTCGCAGCACACCGCCTTCGAACTTCCATCCCTCCGGAACCAGAACAGTGAAGGCGGTCTCGCGGGGCTCCATGATGCGGCGAAACCGGATCACCGTGCGCCCCGAAGGACCAACCGCCTCACCAACGGCGCAGCAACAGAACATGAGCAGAACAGCAGCCCACATCAGCTTCCACATGGCTCCTCCTATTTCAACCCCTGCCAGTTCGGAAAGATCCTGCCGGCTTCGCCACCGACGATCGGCGTCAGAAGATCGACCTTGGCTTTCGTCACATTCTGCGCCCACTCGGTGAGAGCAGGAATGGACTTGATCGCTTCGGAGTAGAACTGTCCGAGCACAGGAACGTACGACGCGGCAAGACTGAGTCCGGCCAGCGTCGTGGACGCGCCCTTGCCAGGGATGGCGCAGGGTGTCATCCCTTTTCCGATGAACTCCGTGAACTTGTTCACATAGTCAAGAAACGGCATTCCCTTCTCCGCCCACGACACCACCGGCGTTTCAAGCCCCTGAGGAATCACCCAAAGGTACGGAGCGATGCTCTCGGCGACGGTCTGGATCTTGGAGAGCGTCGACTGCAGCGCCTCCGCTGTCTTCTGCTCCAGGCTCTTGGCAAGTTCGGCGTGCTTCTGGATCCGCTTGGCGAGTTCCGTGAACTTCTCGTTGGTGCGATAGGCGAACCGCATCGGCCCGAGCGGCACCACCTCCAGTCCACCAGTCCAGATGGGGCTGTAGCTGTTGGCATCGTAGTAATAGGTGCCCGGATCCTTCCAGTAGCCGGTTGCCGCAAGGTGCTGAAAGCTTTGCCAGAGATTGTGGACCTTTCCGCTGGAATCAGCCAGATTGCCCCAGCCCGTGTATTCCGCGGCATCCTTCAGATGCTCCATCATCAGCGCATACTGCTTCTTGTTGGTGCAGTTTGCGATGTTGTTTCGCGCCTTGTAATAGAAGGCGAAGACGGAGTTGGTGAACTGAATGCTCACCTCTTTGTCTCGCCACTTGGGCGCGATCAGTTCGCGGCTGAGAACGGCGCGGGATGTCCCATCCCAATATGCGTGATAGTCAATTGCCATAAGAACTCCTGTTGCGGATATGTTGCCTCCAGGGACGCCACGACCCGAGCATGGAGGCGGAAGAGCAGGTTTGGAAGTAGTGGGGGGTCAGATAGCAGGTTCCCGCCAGAACGGCTTGCCGGAAGCGTGCGAAGTCCTCGGTGTCGAGTTCGTAAACGGACAACTTGCGTTCGGTGACGTCGCGTGCCCATTCCCCGACACGCAGTCCCCGCTCGGTGAAGCGCAGGTCGACGTCGGCATTGCCCGGATTCGGCAGCAGCGGGTTGCCGGTCTCGCCGCAGGGCACGCACCAGACAGACCGCCGCCGCGCCTCCACGCCGTCCTCGGCACCGGTGCGAAGGACATTCAGACTTCCCAATTGGGAGTTTGCGGGAAACGCCAGCGGACCACACATCGGACTCTTGGCCGCCTCCGCGGTCCACAGCAGATTTCCTTGCGCGTCAAAGCATTTCAGAAGCTGGTTCGCAGCGTGGAGATTGAATGTGAAATACCGGTCGCCGGGCTTGAGCAGATCCGTCACGGAGGCGACCTTGTACGCCAACGGATCAGGTTTTGTAGAAGTACAGGGCATGACAGTCTCCTGGATCCGCGTGTCACTCGTAGTAGTGGACGACGAGAAAGCACTTGCGCCCTCCGTCGACGAACATCTTCAGTTGGGCGAAGTCGGCGGGCTCGAGGTCGAAAATGTCGACATCGAAGGGGGTTTGGTGTTCGGTCCACACATCCACCCAGAGCCCCTTCTCCGTGAAGCAGAGATCGAAATTGCCCCACCTCGCGGAACCATCGATTTCGGGGCACCAGCCGAAGCTCAGATCGCAGTGGCTGAGATAGATGGTCTTGTCCCATGCCTCCGTCACGTTGTTGTGATGCAGCAGATTGACGGAGCCGAGGGAGGAGTGGGACGGAAACTTCACCTGCTTGCACATCTGGTTCCTGGATGCGAATGCCTGCCAGATCATGCGGCCGGAATAGTCGAAGCACTTCAGCCTCCGATTGGCTTTGTGGAGATTGAACGTGAAGTGCAGGTCGCTGGTTCCCATGTGCTGCTTGACGTTCGGTTGGTTATAGTGCGGGATTGCCATATCAGATTGACTCCTGTTCGGCAGCTTAGGAGATGGCTTGCGTCAACGGGAGTGAAGAGCCGTAGAGTAACGGTTACACCCGGGTGTAACGCTTTGATAACGCGTTGAATCCGCGAGGGTGGTACACTGGGGCCGTAACGACAAGAAGTCCGCAATGGGCAGCGCCAGCGAGGATCAGACCTGCGAGTGGTCGCGGGACGGAATCACCGCAGACGCGGTTCGAAGTGAGTTGGCGCGAGTGGTGGAATCGCGCCCATTTCAAAACGCCGAGCGTCTGCGGCACTTTCTCAGTTCGGCCGTGGATCTTGTACTGCAAGGCCGCGGGCCGGAGTTGAAGGAGTATTTCGTCGCGACCGAGATCCTCGGGAGACCATCGTCGTTTGATCCCCGCATAGACTCCGTGGTTCGCGTGGAAGCCCGCAGGCTTCGCACCAAGCTCGACGAGTACTATGCGGCCGAAGGACGGCTGGACGCGATCGCGATTGACCTGCCCAAAGGCGGCTATGCCCCGGAGTTCCGGCGCCGTCTGATCGAAGAAGCCGAACGTCCACGGGTAAGATCCGTTCACCTGCGGCGATGGCTGCTGGCGTCCGCGCTGGCAGCCTTGCTGGTCGCGGGGCTGGTCTATCTGAACCGGAAGCCGCCGATTTCTTCCGTGGCGGTGCTCCCGTTCCTGAAGTTGGACAACGATCCCGAAATCGCCTACTTTGCCGACGGCCTGGTTGAAGAAGTTACCTCGGCGTTGGCGAGGACGACGCACCTTCGTGTGGCCGCCAGAACCTCGGCGTTCCGCTTTCCGCAGAAGGGCCTGAATCTGGCGGATGTGGGGCGGGAGCTGAATGTGCAGACCATTGTGGAGGGCAGCGTGCGCCGGGAGCGGGACTCGATCCGGGTCACCGCGCAGTTGATCGATGTTCACACCGGCTACCACCTGTGGTCCGCCACGTATGAGCGGGAGCAGCGTGACACGCTCGGCCTGCCGACCGAGATCGCCGGGCAGATCCAGTCGGCGCTATCAGGCAAGAGAAGGGCGGGGCCGAAGCGCATGCCACCCAGTGTGCAGGCGCGGGATGCTTTCTGGAAGGGCCTGTACTTCTACAAGAAGAGCACGCCCGGCGATTACCGGCGCAGTGTGGAGATGTTTGACGAGGCGATCCGTGTGGCGCCGGACTACGCGGAAGCCCATGGCTGGCTGGCCGCGGCAGCGGCCCAACTGGCCTTCCACCGTTGGGAACCACCGCAGACCATGATTCCGAAGGCACGCGCCGCCGCGACGCGCTCGCTGGAACTGGATCCGGCAATAGGCGCGGCCCATGGCGCATCGGGCATTCTCGCCTATGCGTTCGATCATGATTGGACCACCGCGGAGGCTGCATTCCGTAAGGCGATCGAGACGGATCCGCAGTCGGCGGATCTGCATCACTGGTTCGCGCTCGCACTGACAACCCGCCGCCGCTACGACGAGGCCATCGCAGAGATGCGGCGCGCCATTGAACTGGATCCGGTGACCTATGTCGCTGACCATGCGCTCGGCGTCATCTACTACAGTGCCCGTCGCTACGACGATGCATGCGAGGCCGCCCGTTCCGCGCTGGTGGCGAATCCGAATCACTATGGATCGCGAGCGCTGCTCGGTTCGTGCCTGGCGGCGAAGGGTCAGCACCGTGCCGCAATCGTGGAGTTGGAGCGGGCCTTGGCGCTCGCCGAGCCTCGCGCCTTCATCCTGGGGAGGTTGGGCTACTCCTACAGCGCGGAAGGCCGGCGCGGCGATGCGCTTCGAATCCGGCGCGCTCTTGAGTCGCCCGCGCCGGGCCTGGTGGGATGGCAAAAAGTCTATCTGGCGCAGGTCTACGCAGGACTGGGCGACCGGGAAAAGGCGATCAGCACGCTGCAAGAGAGCTACCGGGATTGCGAACCCGACATGATCTTCACTCTGGACGACTACATCTGGGATGCGATCCGGCACGACGAGCGCATTGTGAAGATCCGGTTTCGCATGGGGCTGCCCTTGAGACCCTTACCCGTGAGCCCCTTACCCTCTAGCCGCCTTCCTACGGCCCGACGAAACACCGGCGCTAGTGGCCTTCGGCTTCCAGAAAGCGCTCGGCTTCGATGGCGGCCATGCATCCCGCCCCTGATGCAGTGATCGCCTGGCGGTAGGTACGATCCTGCACGTCGCCCGCATGAAACACACCTTCAATGTTGGTGCGGGCGCCGCCCTTGGAAATGATGTAGCCCTCGGGATCGAGATCCAACTGGCCCACGAAAGGCTTCGTATTGGGGATATGGCCGATGGCGAGAAAGAAGCCATCCACGTCACGCTCCCAGACTTCGCCGGTCGCGAGATTGCGAAGCTTGACGCCGGTGACGAGGCCCTTGGAAACGTCGTAGATATCGTCGACAACGGTGTTCGTCATGAACGTAATCTTCGGATTTGCCTTCGCGCGATCGAGCATGATCTTCGAAGCGCGAAACTGGTCACGGCGATGCACCAGCGTCACATCCTGCCCGAAGCGGGTGAGGAAGGTCGCTTCTTCCATCGCGGAATCACCGCCGCCAACCACCATAATGCGCTTGTTCCGGAAGAAGAACCCATCGCAGGTGGCACAGGAACTGACGCCTTTGCCGATCAGCTTGTACTCATTCTCCAGACCGAGCCAGCGAGCGGAGGCGCCGGTTGCGACGATCAGTGTCCGTGTCTCGATCCACTCGCCATCGACATTGAGGCGGAAGGGACGTTTCGAAAGATCGGCTTCGCTCACCGTGCCCGCACGGTATTCCGCGCCGAAATGCTGAGCCTGTTGCTTCATCCGTTCGACGAGCACCGGGCCGTCCAAACCTTCAGGAAATCCAGGGAAGTTCTCGACGAGAGTCGTAAGGGAGAGTTGGCCACCGGGTTCGTGGCCTGAAACCACAATCGGCTTCAGATTGGCGCGAGCAGCATAAATTGCTGCGGTATTGCCGGCGCAGCCCGATCCAAGAATAACGACGTTGTGCATGTTGGAAGGGATTGAGCCACGGATCCGACCAGTGTGGCTCAATCCCCATGCTAGCACGTGCATGCACGGGGCACGTGCAGGCACCGCCCTCCGTGCGGAACCCGGTCAGGCGGGGCGGACGCCTCATGCCGGTACATCCGGCCGCAGATCCGCCGCGCGCGATCGAAAGGTCAGCGAACCAGCCGCTTGCGCAACCCAACCGCGATGAGACCTGCACCGATCAGGGCGAACGATGCGGGCTCCGGCACATTGGAGCCATCCACCACGTCATTGGCGCAGGTGGCGGCAGCGAACGAAAACATCGTGCCGGCCTCCGAAAGCGTGCTCAGGAACAGATTGTCGTTTGTGGTGAAGTTGATATCGACACGGATTTCGGCTCCGCCAACCGAGGTCGCGGCCACAGTTCCGTTCGAGCTTTTCTGCGTCGCACCAGTGGCATTCCCCCACACAAAGTGATCGGGGCGGTAGCTGCCGGCGTTCGTGTTGTTCAGCACGGTTGCCGCAGTCAGGAAGTCGGACACCATGTAGAGGTTGCCAGCCAGCAACCCGGCTCCGGACGGCATCGAATTGTTGTGGCTGATCAGCGGGATGGCCCAGCGGTTCGTCCCGTTCGAGATCATGACGTCACCGGGATGCACGACCGGAAAACCGCCGTTCACGATCCCGCTCAAGGAGGTGTCGCCCCCATTGGTGCCGTAGTTCATCAGAATCTGTACGTGGACGTTGCCGCCACCCAGTGAGTTAATCGAGAGGCTTCGGATATCGAACGAGCGCAGGTATCCGATCACGTCGCCATTGTTTTTCGTGTCGCCAGGATTCTGGCCCGCATAAGCATCGTTGAATGTGAGAGGGGCCGCAGTCAGGGAGGTCCCCATCAAAATAGTTAGCCAAGTCAGTGTGCGCATCATAGGTGCCTTCACAAAACTGACATTCGGACTTGTCTGGGGCATGGTCCAACCGATGCAAACCATTCCAGGATTGGTAATGGCCGGGTGGACTTAGCGCGCTTCTGGTACTGGGGAGGGTCTTCAGCGAGGCTAGAAGAGGCCGCGGAGGGCAGCCTGATTGACGGCGAAAGCTCCTACATAGGCCAGTAGGGTCATGTAGGCAAACTGAATGGCTGGCCACTTCCACCCGCCAGTCTCACGCCGTACTACGGCCGAGGTACTCATACACTGCATGGCGAATGCGAAGAAGATGAGCAGGCCGACCGCACCTCCCGGAGTGAGGTCCCGCTGCAGCGCCTTTTGCAGACCCAGGGCACCGGCTTCGTTGCTCTCGTCTTCGGCGCCCTCGATGCCGTAGATCGTGCCCAGCGTACCGACAATCACTTCCCGCGCGGCAAGCGATGTGAGCAGTCCGATGCCGATCTTCCAATTGAATCCGAGTGGCTGAATCAGCGGCTCAACCGTGCGTCCCAGGGTGCCTGCGACGCTGTCTTCAATCGCGGGGGGCTTCCCGTCTTTGAGCGGCAAATGCGCGAGTACCCAGAGCACTATGGCGACGCTCAGGATGACCGTTCCCGCGCGGCGCAAGAACGCTTTGGCGCGATCGAAGAGGCGCAAGCCA
>JAEUQE010000147.1 GCA_016789785.1 Bryobacterales bacterium | reverse complement strand
CGCAAGAAGGAAACGCTGCATGGCTACTTTGAGACCGAGGTAACGCCGGAGGAGAGAGCAGGGATTGAGGCGGCGTGTGTGGATATGTGGGAACCGTTCACCAGGAGTATTCTGCAGTGGTGTCCCCAGTGCTTGATCGTGTTCGACAAGTTCCACGTGATGCAGCATGCCAACGCGGCGGTGGATGAGGTACGGAGGGCGGAATTCTTTCGCAAAAGCGAGACATTGCGGCAGGTGGTGAAAGGCAAGCGGTGGTTGCTGCTGACGCGATGGGTGAACCTGGAGGGCAAGCGACGGCAGATGCTCAATGAACTGTTCAAATTGAACCGGCGAGTGATGAAGGCCTATCTGTTGAAGGAGAGCTTGGACCGGTTGTGGAGCTACACCTACGTCGGAGCGGCGCAGCGCTATCTCAATCAATGGATCGACCAATTGAAGTGGCAACGGCTGAAGCCAATGGAGAAACTGGCGAAGATGCTGCTAAGCCATCAGGAAGGGCTACTGAACTACTGCAAAGCGAAGGTGCGAATGGGTGTAGTGGAAGCGGTGAACGGGAATATCAAGGCCATCCTAAGACGGGGGCGTGGGTATCGGAACCTCCGTTACTTGCTGCTCAAGGCCCAGCATATGGCGGCCAGCCGAACGGAATTCATGGTTCTTCAAAATGCCGCATAAAAGCGGGCTCCTTACGAATTCCTGCTCAGAGCCGACAAACCGTGCCACGGTGTACCAGCAGCGGCACACGAAGAATCTCCACGCATTCCACTTACAGTGCATGTTGCAAGACGACACGGTCAATTCCGTCCACGTTATCTCCCGCATCTCGTGTCCAGATTCAGCCTGAGCCGCTCCCGGACCGATCGCACGATGTCGCGTTCCTGACGAAGTCCATTCGTGCTTCGCTTGTGACGCTGAGTTACCTGCGAGTGTGAGTTATCATGACCCCATGCGAAACCGCACCCCCGCCGCCCTCCTGCCTGCGGCCCTCCTGCTGGCCACCCTGCCGCTTGCCGCGCAGCCCCGCACGCCCGCCGTCCCCTATGGCTCCAATCCCGCCGCGGGCCGCACCTTCGTCCACGAAGGCGTCAAGCTCTATTACGAGACCTACGGCGCCGGCGACCCATTGATCCTGATCCATGGAAACGGCGGCCAAATCCAGCACCTCACCGCCCAAATCGATCATTTCCGTAAACGCTATCGCGTCATTGCGATGGACAGCCGCGATCACGGCAAGTCCGCCGACAGCCCCGGCCCCCTCACCTACGAGAAGATGACCGGCGACGTCGCCGCCCTCATCGACCACCTCAAACTCGCGCCGGCCAACATCCTCGGATGGAGTGACGGTGGCATCGAAGCCCTTCTCCTCGGCATCCACTATCCCACCAAAGTCAAAAAGATCGCCGCCATGGCCGCCAATCTCAACCCAAGCCCCTCCGCCCTACACCCGGACACGGTCGCGCTGATCCGGAAAATGGTCGCGGACATGCCGCCCGCCGCCAGCGCCACCCCAGCCCAACTCCGCGAGCGCAAAGTCGTCACCATGATGCTCGATCATCCCAACATCGACCCCAACGAACTCAGGAAGATCACGGCCCCCACGCTGGTCCTCGCCGGCGACCATGACGTCATCGCCGACGAGCACACCCTCCAAATCTTCCATCACCTCCCGAACTCCCAACTCTGCATATTCCCCAACGCCAGTCACATGATTCCCTACGACGACCCGGCCCGCTTCAACGCCGCGGTGGAGCGCTTCTTCCGCGAGCCCTTCGTCAAGCGCGACCGCATCAAGGACTTCCTGAAGTCCATCGAAGCCATGACGAAGTAACCGATCTTTGAGCCAGATCGGAGCCAACTGCCTTGAAATGCCGCGGTCTTGCACCCGCATCTCGACCGAGTGCCGCCACGCAAGAGAGCGGAAGCGTGTGTGCACAATAGGCGCCTGCCACGTATGCAGGTCTATCTGCTAACGGATCTCTACGACATGTGAAGCAGCGCCGGCTCCCTGCATCCGAGCTTCTTCAGGAAGCGGTGCGCGCCGAAGTGCGTCGCCAGAAGCTACAGTCCGCCAGCCAGCGCTACACAGCCTCCCTTGCGGCACAGGTCGGCCAACTCTCTCCGCGACAGCGCGCCAACGCCGACGCCGTGGCACAACGAATCGCCGCTCGCATGAATCGAAAGGCTGGCTGACATTGTGTTGATCCTCGATTCAGGGGCAGTCAGCCAACTGGCGAAGCGCTCGCGCCGCGCCCTCGCGATGATCGCGGCCCTGCGCGAGAAGGGCCGCTGGCTACCGGCCGTACCCGCGGTGGTTCTCGTGGAATGCTTGCAGGGGCACGCCGGGCGGGACGCGAACGAGAACCGGCTCCTCAAGGTTTATGAAGTCTTCCCGGCAGTTCCCGAGTCTCTCGCGCGACGAGCAGCCCTCCTGCTCCGATTGGCCCGTCGTGGGTCAGCCGTGGATGCGCTTGTCGTGGCTTCCGCCGAACCGGGAGGGACCGTCCTCACGTCCGGTCCTGATGACCTGCGGGCGCTGGCTGCCTACGCGGCCGGCGTCCTGATCGAGCGAATCCAAATCCAGGGGCGGTTCCAGCTTGATCGAGAGTCAGCGCCAGGCCTCACTTTGGCGCCTTCGCGGGTCGCGTCGAAAATCCAGTTTCTCGATAGGATCTGCCTGCTTCCCCATTGGCCTCGATTGAGAAACAGGAGACCGGCCTTCGCCATATCTCCCGGATGCAGGTGAAGGTCTCCCCATCCGTGTGTCCTTCCATGCGCGTCTTGCGGCCAGACAGCATCCTTGATACCTAGCGGCCGAAATAGGTGCTCCCGGAGACAATCAAAGGAACTCATCCCCAGTTGGCCGCGGACACGACGCCGGACAAAAGATGGTTGTTGCAACTGCAATATGCAGACTGGGCGCCGGGCTCGGCCACCATCGGCAGGCGGATCGTAAAGGCGGTCCAATCTGGGCTCGCACGCATCGCCGCAAGCGCCTTTTCACCGTCATTCGAGTTGCAATCGAGGCCGGATGTCATGGTCAAAAGATGCCGGACCGTGAGCCTGTCTTTCCGAACGTCCGAGCTTACGAACCTGAAAAACCGGAGCACCTTCTCGTCGACTCCCCGAAGTCTTCCCTTATCAGCTGCGATGCCGGCCGCTGTGGATGTGAAGCTCTTCGTAACGGAAGCGACATCGTGCACTTCGCGGCCCTGGTAGGGCCAGAAGTACGCTTCGAGGACGAGCACTCCGTTCCTCACAAGCAAGAGGCTGTGGAGGGGAATCTGCTTCGCTCGAACGTAGTCAAGCGCCTCAGCCAGAACTGCCGAGTCCAATCCCTGGCTCTCTGGGCTTGCCGTCCGCCAATCGGGGATGGGAAACTCGGCGGCGGACAAGAAAAGGCCGCTGGTAAGCAAAGGACCTGAAGTCCACGGACGGCGCATGAGGATTCCCTTTCTTCCACCCCGGAAACTCTGCAGAGGCTCAATCCCGCCTCAGCAGCGTGGACGTCTCCATCCGCCGCGCCTTTGCCGCCGGAATCACGACCGCCACCGCCGCCAAACACCCTACCGCAATCACCGAACCTGCAATCAGTGGCAGCGTCAACCGGGTGCCGTTCAGCAGTGGTCCCATCACAGGCCCCATGAACAATAGCATCACAATGCCGCCTGCCAAACCACTAACGGCTGCGAAGATCGGCCCTCTGGCAATTCGCAACACCACCACGGCAAATCTGCCGCCAAGCGCCACTCGGATCGCTGTCTCTCGCGTTCGCGCAACCAACTCGCGTGACACAACGCCGTAGATTCCGAGTGCGCATAGCAATGCCGCGGCCGCGGCGAAGAATACTGTGAGGAAACTCGTCAGCCGCTCGGCGACCAACAGAGCGCCGGTCGCCTGCTCAATCGTACGAATATCGAAGAGCGCAAGAGAAGGATCCACACTTCTCACAGCGGTTCGGAATGCGTGGACAGCCGCGGCCGGCGACCCTGTCCCGGCGAGCCGGGCGTGCAACACGATGGATTGCGGCGGAAAGGCCCACTGCCGGTATGGAAAGAACACGCATTCCCGATGAACCCACTTCCGCGGATCGGTCAAATTCACGTCACCCACGATGCCGACGATCTCGAAAGTGGTCTCCTTGGGGCTTCGCATATCCGCCGTGAATCTCCTGCCCAGCGGACTCTCTTCCGGGAACTCACGCCGCGCCAGCGACTCGCTAATCACCGCCACACGGGCCGCCCCGGTTTCGTCACGTTCATTGAGCAGTCTTCCGCTTCGAAGCGGAATGCGCATGGCCTCGAAGTAGCCAGGGCCCACTGCCACGGCCCGCACGCTGGGTCCACCTCCCCCCCTCCCAGCGACCTCGAATCCCGACGACCAGTGATGCGGCGACCTCGGCGCAACATTGGCCATCACTGCCGCGGAATACGTAGCCGGGCCCGCGAGAGCGTCAAGCCGTCCTTGAAGTTCTCGATAGAATCGCAGTCTGCCCGCCTCATCGTACCCGCTCAGCGCGGGCTCAACCTCCGCAAGCAACAAGCGCTGGCGATCAAACCCGCTATTCTGTGTCAGCAGACTCCGGAGATGGGTCACCAGAAATCCGGCGGCGCCGAGCAGCACGACCGACAATGTGACTTGACCAAACAGCAGCACGCTGCGCATCTGGCTTGCCGATGGCGCCGCACCCGCCCCCTTGAGCCCCGCAACGAGATCGATTTTCGTTGCCTGCCATGCTGGCATGAGCCCAAACGCCAAACACGCGAGCAGGGAAATCCCAAAGCCGAAACCCAGAACGGCAAGGTCCACGGGGACATCCAGTTGAGACGCTGCGCCCGTAATGGGATAGCGTGACGCCAGAATGGGAGCCACGATCGCCGCCGCCATCACCCCGGTGATTCCACCTGCCGAGGCCAGCAGAGCAGACTCAACCAGTAGCTGCCGCACCACCGCCTGACGCGAACATCCCACGGCGATTCTCGTCGCCGTTTCCCGGGTACGCTCCATCCCGCGCGCCAGCAGGATGCCTGCTACGTTCAAACAGGTGAGTCCCAGCAGCAGCCCGGTCATCCAGCCAAGTAGAGACAGGTTGGACGTCACGGGCTGTTCGAAAACCGACGAGCCGAGCGGCTTCAGATGCAACCACCGGCCTCGAATGATTTGTCTTTGAACTGCGCTCAAAGTAACATCGCTGGGGAGATAAAGCTCTTGAAATGCCTGGAATCGCGAGTTCAATTCCGGCCCCAGTCGCTTGTAATCGACGCCGGGTTTCAGACGCCCAGCGATATGTACCCAGGCGATCAAAGGTTTGTCGAGACCGTTCCAGCCCGGAGTCACCTGTGGCTTCATTCCCATCGGAACGAAAATGGACCGTTGGTAAGCCCGGTCCAAACCGCCGAAGCCTGGAGGAGCCACGCCCGCGATCGTCCAGGCCGTTCCGTTCAGCCGGATCGTCGTCCCAACCACCCCGGCAGCTCCCCGAAGACGGCTCTGCCAATACGCATGCGACACTACGGCGACTGGTGTGCGGGCATCCGCCCCGGTGAGCAACCGGCCGGCCACCGGCCTCAGGCCAAGCACCTCGAAGTAGTTGGCGGAAACCAGTTCGGCGGTGGTCCGTTCGGCCGCACCCTCCACACTGATGTTGACGGTGGTTGCGAACGCGCAAAGGATGCCCTCAAAGCGCGGATCACCGCGGATGTGCTCGTAGAAGGGATAGCTCAGTGCGCGGCCGTGGCTGCCGGAGTCGAACCAAACCAATTGCCGCGGCTCGCGAACGGGAATCATCCGAAGCACTGCCGCGTTGACCAGCGAGAACAGCGCCGAGCTTGCGCCGATCCCCACCGCCAGCGACAGGATCACGACAACACTGAATCCGGGCGAGTTCCGAAGCCTCCGTGAAGAGTATCGAACGTCTGCCAGAAGCCCACTCAACTCGTTGCGGAGATGCATTTTGTGGTCCCCCATTGTACTGACGTGCAGGGTTCGGAGCAATGGATGTGATGGCCGCGATCGAGTGAGACTGTTCACCAACGGGATCCTTCCGAGCGTGTCGTGGCGATCTTCGCATCTTTGCGAACAATGAAGGGGATGCCCGAAGTGAAGATACGCTTCACGCATTGCTGGCTGCCGCCAACCTTCCCGCTCTTTACGTCTGAGCAGGCCACTCGATGGGTGGGTTGTCCGCTCTTTCGTGCGCGGGTTCCCGGATACGGTGGCGGCAATCGTTCTCGTTGGCGCAACTCACGAGGACCAGTGGGACTATGAGCCCAAGCGATTCTGCAAGATGTGTGGGCAACCGATCACTGGAAACCGGGTGAGCGGGCGGAGAGAGAAAGCCATCAAAAAAGAGATGCCGGCTTTCGCGGCAAGACGCCAGTCATCTCCGCAGCAGGCAGGAAGGAGTTCCTCGCTTGTCGCATGCTGATGCTGAAGGCTTCTGAGAAAGGCTGGCAGGAGCAGACCGCATCACGCTCAATCCAGTTCCCACACACGGAACTGATGCTGGTGCTTTTCGAGATCGACGCGCTTTCCGCGAAAAGTGACGCCTTCCATCTCCAGGCGCACCCGCTGTTCGTAGCCGGCCGCGCCCTTGAGTTTGATCTCACCACCAGCGCCGAGCACCCGCTGCCATGGAAGGATCCCCTCGGTGTTGCGCAACAGACGTACAACCAGACGGTGATGCAGAGGGTAACCGGCGGCGGCGGCTACCTGTCCGTAGCTCGCGACTTTTCCCTTCGGGATCGAGCGGATCATTTGCAGAATGCGAGCGTCGCGATCGGGAACAGCTTTCAAGGAGTCCTTGAGGATGCGGCGTTTGAGTTTCGCCGGAGCTTGTGGCTGCTTGCGCACAAGGAGAGGGTAACAATTCTCACGGCAGGCCATGCAGCAGGAAGCCAGCCCACAGCACGGGATGTTCGGGCAGTGTCACCGGTCCCGCCGGCGTTTCCACGGACACGCGCCCCTCGCGAAGATCCTTCAGCAATCGCAACTGCGCGGTGCGTAAGGCTGCCGCTTTATCCTTCCCGCGGCGATACTCCGCATGAAAGCTGGCGATGAGCCGTGCGGCCGTGGCATCGCTGACATCCCAACTCGAAGCCACCACCCGCGCCGCCCCAGCGGAGAAGAAAGCCCGCGTTAAACCAAGCACGCCGTCCGCGGAGATCGCGCCCGCGGCACTGCGGCACGCACTCAACACGACCAGTTCGACGCGCAACGGCAACACCTGAATCTCCGCTGCCGTCAGTTTCGTACCATCACTCAATGCCAGAAACGACTCGAGGGGATTCTGCGCGTCGACCACCGCATGGGTCGCAAAGTGAATCACGGACTTGCCTTCCATCGCCTTGCGCACTTCCGTGGCGGTAGCCTGCGCCCCGGTGAGCAACTGTACCGGCACAGTACTCACGGCACGGGCGATACTGTCGGCCTCCTGCCTGCTCGCGGGAAGCAAAGGCAATGTGCGAGTGCCGACCTTGCCAAGCCGCTGCGGCGCGGCGACCACGAGATAGTTTGGCGTGGTTTCCGCCTCTCTGGCGCCCAGATAGGCGAGCACGCCCGACGAATAGGCCTGATGGATCGCATGCGATTCGATGAGATACCGGCCCGTGTCGTCCAACAGAGCGGAAAACGGAAGGTCGAGCAGAGGACCGTGTGGCACAACCGCCAATCGCGCATTGGGCGTAAGCGCCTTTTGAACGGGCTGAATCAGCAAGGCGTACAAATCGCGCAAAGCCTCGCGATCGGGGCGGTCCGATTTCGCGCGAGCGCGCCCTACCAGTTGCGAGAGCTTCGCCGGAGTCACCTTGCGTTGCGCCGTAAACAGGCCACCCGACGGCGTAATCGCCCACAGATAGAGAACCTCCGGGGACACGTAATAGCTCAGGATCACGGAGTTCACTTTGCGCGCGGTCTCGCGAATCTGCGCCGCTTTCAGCGCGGGCACGTTCGCATCAGTGGCCAAGCCGGGGTCCGCCGAGGCCATGACGGATTCGAGATCTTCGAAGTCGAGGATCCGCGCATTGCGGTCTCGTGAGGCAAGTAACTGCATGAACGCACGTCCGCGATTCGTCTCGGCGACCTCGAGCGCTTGCTCGCTGCGGTCCGCTTTCATCAGAAGCGGCAGCGCGAGATCGACCAACTGTGTGTGTGTCTGGAAGAAACCGCGGCGCATGAAATCGGCCGGTACGATGGTGGCCGCGACGTCTTCGAGCATTGCAATGGCTCGGAGCGCATCCGTGAGCGCATGTTCCGAATCGCCCAAAGCCGCATAGGCAAAGGCTCTCGCCCGAAGCGCGGTGAATTGCATGTGAAGATCACCACCGCGCGCACTCAACACCCCCAGCGCACGCGTTGCGCGCTGAATCGCTTCCTCCGTTTTGCCAAGCTTCAGGTAAGTGTTCGCGAGGAAGGCATTGAGTTGCGGCATCCGCACCACTTGTCCCAGTGCTTCCGATTCTTCGATCAGCACCCGCGCACGCTCTGTTTCTCCCAGCTCGCCATAGGCGTAAGCCAGTGCCGTGAGTTGCAGGTACTTCTGCTGAAAGCCCATCGTGCGGGCGACCGCCAGTGCACGCTCGAAGCGTTCGATCGCGGCGTCACGCCGGCTCATGGAAAGCAACAGGCGGCCGGCAAACTGTTCGTACCGGATCTGCCTTTGACGCAAACGCATCTGCCGGACAACCGTTAGGGCCTGGTCGATGTAGCTGAGCGCGAGATCGTACTGGTGGTGATCGAAGTAGACTCTCGACAGCCGCGCCAGCACATCCGCGCGCCACAACACCAGCCCGGCGTTCGTAGTCGCGGTCTCCGCTTCCTTGAGACGCATCAAGGCGCACGAGAGGTCGGCAATCATGTAGCAGGCGTCGCCCCACATCAACAGGACCTGGCCTCTTGAGAGATTGTCCTTGCTCTCAGACGCAACACGCGCCGCGCGGTCAAATAACGGAAGCTTGCCGCGAGGTTTGGGCTCTTCGGCCACCAGATCGAGCAGCAGTTTCACGCGATCCTGTGGCAAACGGGGATGTTCCGGATTGAGCAGGGTGCGGTCCACCAGTTGATAGGCGAGATCCTGATCTCCGAGATCGCTGGCCGCCTTGCGCAGATCCGGCCATCCACGTTTGAGCGCCGCTGTATTGGTTTGTTCGGCGGCGGCGATCCAACCAGCTTCCAGATGCCGCCATGCATCCTTGGCGCGATTCGCCGACACGTAGAGATGGCCGAGCGCAAGCCGCAGGTTGGCGATGTCTTCCTGTTTGCCGGCTTCGAGGGCGGCATCGAGCCGCTTCTGCGCGGCGTCGCGGGCAGCTTCAAAGCCCCGGTTGCGCAGAGCCCTGTCGATGGGGCGATTCTGCGCAGCGAGAGGAATCCAGGCGAAACATAGCAAGCAAGCACACAACTGTCGCGGCTTCACCGCCGCATGCTGCTTGACCGTCGCGCTTCTCCCCAAGCTCCCCATCTTCGTGTCTATTTTGCCGCAAGACAGGCACGCTGCTGATAGGCGCCCTTCGACTTGCAGAGTTGACGCAGCAGTTCCAGCGCTTCCGGCCAGTGCGCTGTCCGCTCCAACGCCGCCGCGCGATACCAAAGCTGATCATCGTGCAGAGGATGGTCATCCGGCATGGGCTTCTTGGCCAACCACTCGAGGGCGTGGACGGCATCGTCCGACAAAAGGTGAGCAACCCCCGTGTAAAAAGGTGCTTCGAGCGACTGGGGATAGTGCGATGCAACCGATTGCAGCAACAACGCAGACTCCTTGTACTTCCCCTCGCGATACGGCTTCAGGGCCTGTCCCAGTTCCACCAGATACCTTTGTTGAGGCGCAGGGTCTTCGTTACGCCACACCAATGCCGAAGCGATGGGCAGCCTTAGCGGGGCGGGGTCGACCGCAATGCGGTTTGGTTTACGCGCCGGCGGAGCGGGCTCGGAAGCTACCGGCGAAGGCGAGACGGTCTGCGGCGCACTGCTTCCGGTTGGCAGATTGCGCACCGCCACCACACCGAGCGCGGCGACTGCAAGGGTCGCCGCGATTGCGGCGGGCGCTCTCCACTGCCGCTTCGGAGGGCTGCGGAGCGGCAGCGCCCGTCCGATGCGGGCAGTTTCCGCAAGAGTCGGGCTGGCGAGGTCCTCGTCCAGCAGATCCTCAAGAAGCATCGCACAGGTGCGGCAGGCTGCGAGATGGGTGGAAACTGCTTGGGCCACGGGTTCGGGAAGCACGCCTTCCCGGCTCGCCATCAACATCGACGGCGCCGGATGCGCACCCTGCCGCAACCAAGAGTCTGGATCGACTCCCGTCTGCTCGGCGAACCGGCGCTCATCGCTCTGCAGGTCGCCTGTTGACATACTGATGTCCGCCTTTCTCAGCCTTCAGGCCGTCATCTCACGGCGCAGCAACTCGAGCGCATATTGCAGCGCGCTCTTGATCTGGTTGTCCGACATGCCGGTGTGCTTTGCGATTTCCTGACGGTCCATCCCATGCACATAGCGAAGCGTGAGGCAGATGCGATGCACGGGTTTCAGTCCTTTCGCTCGGGCAATCAGATCTTCAAAGGAGGGCCCCTGTGGCTCCGGACTCACTGCTGGAATCTGCTCCGGGACCGCTTGCTCGCGGGACGCCTTCCTCCAATGGTCGATGGCCAGGTTCTTCACCACTGTAAACAGCCACGCCGGCAGCCGCCCGTCATCCACCTGCTGCAGATTCCGGTACAGCGCGAGAAAGCTCTCATTGGTCAGGTCTTCGGCAAGATCGCGCCTGCCGCTGACCCGCCAGGCATAGCGGAACACCGCGTTGACGTGCTGGTCATACAGTCTGGCAAGTCTTGCCTGACGGCCATCATCCTTGCTGTCTACTGTGAATACGAACAAAAACGCGCTCCGGAAGAATAATTCATTCGATCACAGAACTGCGCTCTCCCGCTTCGCTGATCGATCGCGTTACCCAAGTTCCACCCGATCCATGGCGAGGAACTCCTTCAGGTGTGGGTGCTCGCACTGATCCATGCTGGCGACAGGACCGAAGTAAATCACACTGCCCTCAAACAGCACCACCACACGATCGGCAACGCGGCGCATCAATTCGAGATCATGCGTGACCACCACCGAGGTCAATTTGAGATGGGTCTTGAGCCGCAGCATCAGTTCGGTGAGATGGTCCGACATGATGGGATCCACCATGGTGGTCGGCTCGTCGTAAAGCACGCACTCCGGCTGGGCGGCGAGAGCTCGTGCGATTGCCACGGCGCGTTTGTGTCCCACCGACAGATCTGTGGGAAAGGACTCCTTGAAATCCTGCAGTTCCACCATGCGCAACAACCCGTCCACCACGTCTTCCTTGTTCTGCGCGTCGTAGTCTTCGCGCAGTTCGAGACTGAAGAGAATGTTGTCGGCCACCGTCATCGAGTCGAACAACGCACCGTTCTGGAAGACCATGGTGACCTTGCGGCGGATCTTGCGCATGTCCTGCTCGCTGTAGTTGGTGATGTCGTTGTGCGAAACGATGACCCGGCCCTGGTCGGGCTTTAGAAACCCCATGATGTGGCCGAGGCTGACGGACTTGCCGACGCCGCTTCGTCCGATGACCGCCACGGTCTCCCCGGGATCAACATGAAAACAAGCGTCGACTAAAACGGGCCTGTCGAACGTCTTATAGACGTGACGGAACTCGATGTAGTGGGGAAAGCTGTCAATCATTGCCACGCGGAGCCACCTCCTGCCACTCGGCGGGCGTGTTTACGTTTACCAGTTGACGCGTATCGGCGACCGGCAACATCGTCACGCGAAGTGGGGCTAAGGCGTTGGTGACCTTGAAGTTCCCAGCTTCCAGCGCCATTCCGACGACCTCCGCCGCGCGCTTCCGGTACAGTCCGCATAGCGGCTCGGGACGCACCCCGTCGAGGGTCGCCAGCAGCACGTCTTCGTCTCGACTTGAAGTCAGGGTCAACATCCAGGATAGAAGATCGGGACGGAGGAAGGGCAAGTCGCAGGCCACAATCAACGCCCATTCCGCCATCGAGTCGAGCAGGGCGGCGTGGATCCCCGCCAGCGGACCGCATCCCGGCCAGTGGTCTTCAATGATGCGTATCCCGAGGTGGGCGTACCGTTCGGTCGGCCCCACCAATGTCACGTTGCCCGCCGCCTGGCGGACAACTTGCGCCATGTGTTCCAGCAGCGTCCCGCTCTCAAAGGGCAATAGAGCCTTGTCGCGGCCCATCCGGGAGCTACGGCCTCCGGCCAGGACGTATCCCGCATGGTCCATGTGGTGCATGATAGCATTGGAAATTCGGAGCTTGCCTTTGAGAATCCGGAGTTCCAAGCGGAACCTGCGGCGAGGTGTGTGGATTCCGAACGCCACCGCTGCGTCCAGATTGGACTGAGAAGAACAACAGTAATGCGCCTCTGCTTTCTGATTTTGCCTTTCGTGGCGGTGGCTTTTGCAGCCGACACAGCAACCCCTGGCTCACCACCCGCCAAGGTCTCGACCGTACGGGTCGACAAGTCCAGTGGAAGACTGGTGAGAAGCGTCGTGATCCAGCCTCGGGTGATCGCTCCGGTTGTGGTGAAAGATGGTGTTCGCAACCCCGAACCGGCGGTCCAACCACTCGCCAAGGATGCAGCGCTCAACGAGATCATTGAACACTCGGCAAAGAAGCACAGTGTGGACCCGCTGCTGGTGCACTCGGTAATCCAGGTGGAGAGCGGCTACAACAAGTACGCGCTATCCCCCAAAGGCGCGCAGGGGCTCATGCAGTTGATTCCGAGTACGGCGCGCCGGTTGGGCGTGAAGAACGTGTGGGATCCGCAGGAAAACATCGAAGCTGGTGTGCGTTACCTGAAAATGCTCCAGTCTCAGTTTAAGGATGACCGGCTCGCCTTGGCGGCCTACAACGCGGGTGAAGGTGCGGTGTCGCGATGGGGCTGGATTCCGCCTTACGCGGAAACGCAAAACTACGTATACCAGGTAGGCAAGCGCTACGGTGATGCAAAGCGCGCATCGGAACGTACCAAGACTCCTACTCCGGTGGCAACTCCAGCCGGCCCGAGACCAGTGGAGTCCTTCACCGACGCCGACGGGCGGCTCCACGTCCGCAACCGCTGAACCGTAACTTGAGGTAGAATAAAAACTTCGGTGCCGGGCAGTACCGCCGGACTGCGGACTTGATCGTTTGGAAACTGCGGGCGTTGTCCCGTTCAGTGAGATCGAGACGAGTACTGGAGCAAGCATGGGTGGTAGAAACTGGGGTCTGAAAGCCTTAGTACTGCCGGGCTGGCTGTTGGCTCTGGCTGGTACGCTCGTGTTGTGTACACCAGCGGACGCGGGGCAGTTGGCCGTCACCGCCGTGCGTTTTTGGTCTCTTGAGGATCACACGCGAATCGCGATTGAGACCAACGAAACCTTCACCTACCGCAAGGACCGGCTGAACGATCCCCCTCGCATTTTCTTTGACCTCGACGCCGTGCGCCCGCAGTTCATGAAGAAGGGCACGCATATCATTCCGGTTGGCGATCCGCGAGTGAAGCAGATTCGTGTTGCCGAAACCCAGCCGGGTGTCACACGCATCGTCATCGATTTGGAGGCGGGCGAGGTTGAGTACAACGCTTCCCAGTCGTCCCGGCCGGATCAGCTACTGATTGAGATTCGTGCAAAGGGCCAGACACCTCCCGTTTCGCCGACCTACAGCCGCACGGGCGTGAAGCGCGTGGAGCCAGAGAAGGAGACCACGAAGGAACCGGAGTTGGCCAAGGCTGAACCGGTAGCCGCTCCGCCCGTGGAACCTGCGAAGCCGAAGAGAATCGTCCGCACGTTCGTGATGCCTGCAGCACCCCGCAGTCGCGCTCCGGAACGTACACTTTTGGAAGCGCCGCGCGTGAGTGGGAATCACAAGCCTCGGTACGCGCCCTACTGGGCTGTGCCCGATCTCACCAAGTTGCGCCCGCCAGTGACCTTGGCCGCGGTCAAGTCAGCGCCGGCACCGAAAGCCATGGCGAAAGCAGAAGCGCCCCGGCCCGTGGAACCGCCAAGAGACATCAAGCCCGAACCTTCCGAGCGCAAAGCCGAGGAGACTGCAACCGCACCCAGCAATTCGAATGTCGCCAAGCCTGCGACGCGCAATAGCAATGGGGACCGGTCACTCACACGCGCACTGGGGCTGAAGGTTCGCCGCGTGGTGATTGATCCGGGCCACGGCGGTACCGATCAGGGCACGGCGGGGGTGACAGGCTTGCTGGAGAAGGATCTGGTGCTGGACATTTCCAAGCGGCTCGGCGCACTAATCGAAGAGCAGCTCGGAAGCGAAGTTGTCTACACACGAACCACTGACGCCTTCATCCCGCTCGAGGAGCGCACCCGCATTGCGAACGCCAAAAAGGCCGACCTCTTCATTTCACTGCACGCGAACTCTTCGCCGATCAGTTCGGTGACGGGTGTTGAGACTTACTATTTGAGTCTCACCACTCTGAAGACTTCACTCGACGTGGCCGCTCGCGAAAATGCCACCTCGGAGCGGTCCATTCACGAACTTCGCGAGCTTGTGCAGAAGATTGCCCTGAAGGACAAGGTGGATGAGTCGCGCGAGTTCGCAACGCGCGTACAGGTCGCGCTTTCGCAGCTCAGCATTCAGCAGGGAGCCAAAGGAAGCGCGCGGCGCGACCGGGGCGTGAAGAAAGCACCGTTCATCGTGCTGATCGGCGCGTCGATGCCGTCCATCCTCGCTGAGATCGGCTTCCTCAGCAACTCCAAGGAAGAGCAGAATCTGCGCAAGCCGGAGTATCGCCAGAAGCTTGCCGAAGCACTGTTCAAGGGCCTTTCGTCGTACGCTGATTCGTTGAGCCACTTCCAGGTGGCGCAAGCGGGAACGTCGCGCAGCGAATAGGCGCGCGGTCTGACTCAGGAACTTCCGTCGCGAGGAGCCGGGACGCGACGTGCTCAGCACCAAAGTGCAAAGTGAACAGTATTGGGTCTGACGCGGTCTAACGCAACTCCTCCATGCGCGCGAAGATCTCACGAAGCGGAAGTGTGCACGCCGGCTTCTCGATGTGCAGCAGGCCGTCCTTTGCTTCTTCAATGGAGTTGGCCCGATGCACCCAGGCTCGCCGCGTTTCCGGATCGATGACCCAAACGTAGAGGGTACCGATGCTTAGATAGTCGTCGATGCGGGATTGCATGCGGCTGGTACGATCTTCGGGAGAGAGGATCTCAATCGCCACTAACGGCGCGGTTTCGAGAATCCGTGATTTTGGCCGTCGGCCTTCCAGGATGACCACATCGGGGATGCGGTAACGATTTGGGTGGATCAACGTGCGGAGTTCCGGGAAGGCGTTGAGTCCAATCTGCCGGCAGTGACTGCGCACCCATGCGACAAGTTCGCCCTGTAGATCGCTGTGATCAAATTCACCGGCGTTTCGTTCCTCAAGGACACCCTCTACATAATCCACATCGGGATCGTAGCTGGTCCGAAGGTATTCCGACACGGAAACCAGGGCCGGCTGTTCCATACTGAGATCCTACTCCGGGTACACAGAAAACGAAACCGCCGCGAACCCGTTACGGGGCCGCGGCGGTTTCCCAGTGGGTTTGTGAAACGGCTAGCTAGAAGCGAAGCTTCAAACCGAACTGCTGAATGCGCATGGCTGTCCGTAGGCCTCGAATCTCGCCGTCACGCGTACCGTTGGGCGTGATCTGCGAGGGGCTCGAGAAGCTGATGCCGCCGGGAGCACCGAACCACGGACTGTTGAAGAAGTTGAACGCCTCCCAACGGAACTGCAGGCCGAACCGCTCCGTCAACCGGAAGTTCTTGTACATGGAGAAGTCGACGTTGCGCTGGCCGATGGAACGCAACTGGTTGTTGCCGGCGCTGCCGTACTTGCACAGGTCCTGGCGGCCGGGAATCTGGCACGTCACGCGCTGGTAAGCCTGGGTGTTGAACCACTGCCGGCGCGTCGGATTGTCGATTTCCGCGGTGCCGACAAGGTCGGGCCGCACCGGCGAAAGGAAGAGGCCGATGTCGCCCGCGCCCTGTGTGATGGTGAACGGGAAACCACTGCCGATGGTGACGATGCCGTTGGCCTGCCAGCCTCCCAGCACCACACCCTGAATTCCCTTCCAGTTGGCCCCGGGCAATTCCCAAACGAAGTTCGCGACGGTCTTATGCGTCTGGTCGAAGCTCACCAAGCCGCGCGATCCACGCCGGTCAAACGGGTTCTGCAGATTGATACCTTCCTGTCCGCCGTTGTCGCCGTCGCCATGTGTCTTGGAGTAGGTGTAGGAAAGGCCGAGCGTGAGGCCTTTGTTCGACCGCTTGTCCACCTTCAACTGCATGCCGTGGTAGAAGGACTCGCCGAAGGAATCAATGTAGCGGATGCGTCCGAGCCCTTGCACTCCGAGTTGCGGAAGTGCCGGATCAAAAAACTGCGGATAGAGCCGATTCTGCTGAACGGCGGCGGCGCTGAGCCGTGTCGGGTCGTTGTAGTTGATGACCGAGTTGCCGATGTTGGTACTCTTGGAACCCGCGTAACCGATGGTGATGGCGGTCTGCCAGGGCAGTTCACGCTGAACGTCAAAACTCCACTTCCACACGTTGCCGTCCTTGTAGTCGGGCGGAACGAAGAGCACGTCGACTGGACGGATCACACCCGCCCCTGTCGTACGCGTGAGGAACGGATCGTCAAACGTAAGGACGCTGCTCCCGGGAGCATAGCGTTGCGGCGTGAAGTTGAACGAGCCGCCGGGGCCGTCACTCGGCAGTTGCTGTGTGGGCAGTACCTGCATCGTGACGTTGTACACCTGGCTGCCGGCCTTGGGCGGCATCAGGTTGAAGATGGTGAACGTGTTGGCGTGTTGGATGATGTCGAACCAGCCCACGCCCGTGCGGATCACCCACTTCTCGGTCGGCCGATAGGCGATGCCGATGCGCGGCATGAAGAACTTCACCTGCTGGCGGGTCAGTTTCACTGCGCCGGATTCGTCGACGCGCTGCGGGAACACGGTGGGGATCACCTGATTGGTGCCTGGAATCGTGTAGCCGTTGCCGCGTCCGATGTTGGTGCCGAAGCCCGGCAGATCGAGCGTGCGCCACAGGCCCTTGGCATCGCGAGGGAAGCCGTTGTAGTCAAAGCGAAGGCCGAGATTGAGCGTGAGTTTCGGACTTACCTTCCAGTCGTCGTGAAAATAGGCGCCAAACCGGTTCGCACGCGGGAACGTGAGCGGCAGACCTTCAGGCGTCTGGGTTGTGGACGGACGGCCCATCAGGAAACACGCGAACGCGTAGCCGCAGACGTTGGCATTGAAACCAAGCAAGCCTTCTTCCAGATTGGCTGCACCGCGCTCCATC
This sequence comes from Bryobacterales bacterium, assembly GCA_016789785.1. The sequence goes on along the minus strand of JAEUQE010000147.1, from coordinate 4,456 downwards.
GACACGCGATAGTACTCGGCGCCCGCCTTGAACGAATGCTTGCCCTTGAACCAGGAGATGTGATTCGAAGGCTGAATGGTGTCCATGTTGTCGTAGCCGTTGCCGTTGGTGAGTTCCTGCAGCGGGAAAGGCAACCCTGTGAACTGGGGAATGCCATGCTCGCGGGGAGTCAGCTTCCGGTTGTTGTCCCCTGGAATGCGAAACTGCCCAACGCCCAGAGCATCCTGATCGAACGAAGTATTGTCGGTGCGAGGATTCGAGGTCAGGTCATCCGAGATGTTGAAGCCGACTCGCAGTTCGTTGATCACCGTGGGACTGAAAGTGTGAATCCATTGCGTGGCGAGGTTGGACACCTTCGAGTTCACAAACACCGGCAGATTCGGATTGATGTTCGTGCGCGTGAGATTCGAACGGTCGAGCGCCAGGCGTGCGAACACGCGGTCATTCAACGAGAAGTTGTGATCCACACGGAAGAAGTACGTGTTCACGTCCACGGGCTGAGCCACCGCCGCACGAGCCGTGAAGTCCAGCGGATCCTGCTGGGTGAACTGTGCACGCGGCACGTAGGTGTCCAGCACCCGGCGCGCGCCGGGATGAATCATCGACGCGGGAATCGTGTTGTTCGGGAACGGTGTGCCCGTGGCGGGATCATAAACGATGATCGGATTCACGAAGCGATTGTTCGCCGTGTAGCCGCGCTGCAAACGCGAGAAGTTGCCGGTGCGGAATTCGTCAATCGGCCATGCCGCGGTCTGCACCACACCCTGGCGGGTCCGCCGCGCTTCCCAATTGGCAGCCCAAAACGTTTTATTCTTGCCGTTGTAAAGCTTCGGAATCAGCACCGGGCCGCTGAGAACAAAGCCGAACTGATTCTGGCGCAGCGCATTCTTCTTCGCACGCGTGGCGCCGGGCGCAAGTTCGAAGTTGAGAAAGTAATTCTCGGCATCGAAGATGTCGTTGCGGAGGAAGTTGAAGAAGGTACCGTGCAGGTTGTTGGTGCCACTCTTCATCGTGATGGTGACCTGTGCGCCGCTGCCAAAACCGTATTCGGCGGAGTAGGCATTGGTCTGAATCTTGAATTCCTCGATTGCTTCAATGGATGGCACGAAGTTCGCAATGTGAATGCGCGGATCCTTGGCGTCCACACCATCGAGCGAAACCACTTGCGATGTTTCGCGCTGGCCGTTGGCGATCACCGCAAAGCCCTGGCCCGGAATTGGAAATCCACCGGAGCCGTCGGCCGTGCCGGTGCGAATGCCGAACTGTACGCCCGGCACCAGGACCGCCAGATTCTGCATGTTGCGTCCGTTCAGCGGCAACTCGACAATGCGGCGGTTCTCGATCACCGCGCCGACAGTTGCGTTCTCCGTGACAAGCAGCGCCGCATTCGCCGCGACTTCGATCGACTCGGTGACGTTGCCGATATCGAGTTTGAAGTCCTGACGCACCTGAGCGGCCGTTTCCACGCGCACGTTGCGTGCGATTTCAGCCTTAAAGCCTTGCATCTCGACGCGAACATCGTAGTTGCCAACCAGCACCAGCGGGAACGTGTAGTTGCCGGTTTCGTTGGTCATGACCGACGTCGAGACGCTGGTGCCAAGATTTGTGAGCGTTACTTTCGCTCCGGTGATCACGGCACCTGTGGTGTCCGTGACAAGTCCCAAAACGGTTTGTGTAGTTGATTGCGCGGCGCAGATAGAGACGCTAGCCGCTATCAGAAGAAGCCACTTGCGCGTAGTAGCCATTCCATCCCCCAGACACTGATCGTCAACCAATCCGCGGCACAGACAGGCTGCCACCAGTTCCACTTGGCCCGCCTTGCGTCCAAGCACGAACCCGGTTCGGATTTGCTGTAGCGGCAAGTATACATCGAGTGGACCGGATTTCAAAGCTCAATCTGCAATTCATTACAATCGCGCCAGCATCCAACCGGCTCACGGGCTGGACGGGTTCGGACCTGACCGCCACAACGGACCGGACCGGCACCAGAGCGGGCCGTGGATTTGGCATGAATGCGGCATGCACCCGTGGTAGCATGGAAGATTGTCAGGCTCCGGGCTCCGTGCAATGAGCGGCTGCAAACCCCGCCAGGTCCGGAAGGAAGCAACGGTAGTGGTTTAGCTTGTGTGCCGCGGATCACCCGGGGTCTGGCAATACCCGCGAATCGCATCCCGCATGTATCAGGTCATCGCCCGCAAGTATAGACCTCGCACCTTCACCGAACTCGTCGGTCAGGAGCACGTTCGAACCACCATTGAGAATGCGATCAGCCAGCAGCGCATTGCTCACGGCTACATCCTTTCCGGACAGCGCGGGACGGGCAAGACGACGGTTGCGCGGATTTTCGCGCGCTGCCTGAACTGCGAAAAAGGTCCCACCATCGCACCCTGCGGAGACTGCGCAAGCTGCCGGGAAATCGCGCTTGGCAACTCTCCCGATGTGATCGAAATCGACGCCGCCTCGAATCGCGGCATCAACGAGATGCGGGAACTACGGGAAAGCGTGCGCTATCGTCCGGCGCGCGACCGCTTCAAGATCTTCATCATCGACGAAGCCCACCAGATCACCAACGAAGCTTTCAACGCTCTGCTGAAGACGCTGGAGGAACCGCCGGAGTGGGTGGTGTTCATCCTGTGTACCACGGAGTCGCACAAGATCCCGAATACGATCGCATCGCGCTGCCAGCAGTTCAGCTTTCGCTCGGTCGACTACGATGTGCTGCTCGGTTTGCTGGAACGGATCTGCGGCATGGAAGGCATTGAAGCCGAGCCCGAAGCACTGTCCATCATCACGCTGGCAGGCGAAGGTAGCGTGCGGGATTCTCTTTCGGCGCTCGATCAGGCCATTGCGTGCTGCGGACAAACGCTGGCGGCCGCGGATGTGCGGCAGTTGCTCGGCCGCTTCTCCATGCAGACGCTGGAGCAAGTGGCGGAGGCGCTGCTTGCAGGCGACGCGGGCCGCATGCTGGATATCGTGCAGGAGTTGGAACGTACAGGTCAGAACCTCCAGCACTTCTGCAGAGAGCTTTGCCGCTTCTTCCGCAATCTGCTGGTGGCACGAATCGCGGGAACGGCAACGCGTCTGATTGCGGCGTCAAACGCCGAGCGCGAACGGTTGGGCAAACTCGCGGAACAGTTCAGCGAAGAGGATCTGACACGTTATCTTCACCTGTCGCTCGAGGTCTTCCGTGATCTGCAATACTCGCTGCAGCCTCGCATGCATCTGGAACTCGGACTGGTGCGGTTGGTCCATGCGGGGCGATTGCGATCCATTGAGGAGTTGATCGCGGGAGGTGCTCCCGTAGGTGTGCCCGGCGCGGAATCAAGGACTGCGGCTGCAGCCGGAGTGACCGCCAAGCCCGCGGTTGCGAAGTTCACCGCGCCATCGGCCTCCGCCGGAACTCAGTCAGCGGCGCCGGCACAAAAGGCTACGGCATCTCAAGCACCCGCGCCTCAAGTAGCTGCACCTCAGGCAGCCGTGCCCGATTCCTCAGCCCCAGCCGTCTCGAAACCTGCGCCTGGCGATCTGCGATCGCGTTTGCTCGATGCCTTGAACGAACGCGGAATGTCGTTCATCGCCGATGCGGTGGAGCACTCGGAGCTGAAAGAGAAGCCAGGTGAGCTGGAGTTCACGGCAGCGAAAGAATTCGGCATGGCGTTGCGATCCGGCGATCTGGCCAAGGTGGTAGAGAGCGTCCTCGGAAAAGCCATGAAGATCACCGTGCGACTCGGCGAAGTCGCAGCGGCGTCAACGCCAGCGGCCGGCGCCGATCCGCGATCGAAAGACGACGAGGCTACCCGCCGGGCGCTTGAGAATCCGGAAGTACAGCGTTATCGTGAGTTGTTCCCCGGCAGCGAAGTGCGAACAGTTCGAAACCTGAAGGAGTCATCATGAAATTCCCCGGTGGTGGTGGTGGTGGCATGGGCAACATGCAGGCAATGATGAAGCAGGCGCAGCAGATGCAGGCGCGCTTGCAGGAGGAGATCGCGAAGGTCCGCGTGGAGGGCACTGCCGGCGGTGGAATGGTAGTGATCACCATGGATGGCCAGAAGCACGTCACCGGAGTGAAGATCGATCAGGAAGCCGCGGGCGATGCGGAAATGCTGCAGGATCTGGTGCTTGCCGCTTGCAATGAAGCCGCGCGTAAGGTGGATGAGGAAGTGAAGAAGTCGCTGGGCGGCATGGGTCTTCCTCCCGGGATGTTCTAGTCGAGTCCCATCATGTCCGACTTCGCTGAGCCACTGGCGCGCTTGATTCAGGAGTTCCGCCGACTTCCAGGCATCGGGCAAAAATCCGCGCAGCGCATCGCATTCCACTTGTTGCGTGCGAAACGCGAAGACGCCGAGCGGCTCTCCCAAGCCGTCCTTGACGTGAAGGATAAACTCGGCATCTGTACCGTCTGCAACAACATCTCCGACGGAGAGACGTGCAACTACTGCCGGGACCAATCCCGCGA
>JAEUQE010000146.1 GCA_016789785.1 Bryobacterales bacterium | reverse complement strand
GATGCGGAACCATCTGATACCAGCACCTTCACCGGGCGGCGAATGCCCAACTCAGCGGCAACCGAGGCGGCCGCATCCAGCAACTGCCCGGGGGCGGGCTGCGTGGAGCGCTGGGACCTCAGACTCAACAGCACCCTGCCGAGCAGCGCATACGCAAGCAGCCCCACCGTCCCCACAGCCCAAAACAGAAACGCAAAATTGCTCGCCGGTGCGGATTCGGCGGGGGAGGGAAAGGCCGGAATCGCGATAGTCGGCATCTCAGGCATGGTGAGCTCAACCGGGGCAGGCAGGGGAGCAACGGGCAGCAACCCGGCCAGTGGTACAAGCAGGCAAGCCGCGACGGTCAGAAGGTGCGCCAAATGGCGTTCCGCGGCCGAGCGCAGCAATGCGGAAAGACCGCACCCGCAAACAAGAACAACCGTGGCCTTCCACATCCAATCAAACAGGGTTTCGATTTCCGGCATGGCACTAGGCTCCCTTCTCTTTTGCCTTTTCCACCAGTTTGGAAAGCCGCTCCAACTCCTCGGCTTTCAGTCGTGTTGAGTTTGTGTCGAGCAGGGCAGCCACCGCCTGCTCCACGGATCCTTCAAAAAAAGTATCGAGCAGATGCCGAAGCGCATTTTTCTTCGCCCGGTCACGAGGCACCGAAGGAAGGAACACGTAGCGGAGGCCCTCCTCCTGATGACGCACATGCCCCTTTTCTTCCAGGATTCGCAGGGTCGCGCGCACGGCGGAATAGCTGGGCGGATCAGGCAAAGCTTCATGCACTTCAGCAGCGGTCGCTTTCCCCTGGCGGTAGAGGATGTCCATGATCTGCCGTTCACGGCGTGAGAGCGTCGCACTCATCGGCGTCTCCTGAGCTTCGATCAGATGCTAATTATTTAGCATCCTGCTAATCTTTTAGCACGCCAAGGCAAGGTTGTCAATCCCTTTTTTGGGCAGCCAGCAAAGTACCCCAACCTTGGTTCTAAGCCAGAGGGCAGTCCCCGGTCCCTTCGAGAGGATTAGTCCCAGACCCAAAGACGGACGGGAATTGTGAGGCTGGTCCCATTCGAGCAGACAATTCCGGGCCGTAACTTGGATACACCGCACAACGGCAAGGCGTCCCGCTACGGCGAAGGACTGCCGGCTGGACCGGAATGCGGAGGAAAGAAAGACAGAAACCGATGAGAATCTCAATTCTGGGCGTAGCAACGGCCCTTATGACCCTCAGTGGCGTCGCGCCGGCAGCCACAATCACATTCAATCTGAACTCGACGGCACAGATGCTCGCGCCCACCGGGTCGGGCTTCGGAAACGCATTCACCTATGAGGCCGGGGGCCTTACCGTGGTGGTCAGCGCGTTTGGCTCCACTGGCACCGGCGGCGCCTTGCAGACCGCCCAACTTCGGCGCTTCTCGGGCGGGCTGGGCGTGTGCAATCAGTCAGAAGGTGTGGACTGTCCCGACGGGCCGCACGCAACGAACAACGCCGGTGGAACCGTGGACTTCATTCTGTTCAGCTTCAGTGCGGCTGTGGATCCTCTGTCGATTACGCTTGGCTGGGACGGCGGCGACATGGACGCAAGTTACTGGATTGGGAGCCAGACCAGTCCGGCAGTCGGTGGTGCGACTGTGAGCGGACTTGGGAGCCTCGGGTTTGGAACTGAGTTCGTCAACAACGGCTCATCGATTCGCACGTTCAATGTCGACGGCGGGGCTGGGCGGTCGATGCTGGTGTCGGCGCAATGGGGCGAAACCAATGACGCGTTCAAGCTGAAGACGCTGTCCGTCTCCACTGACATTCCACGGGACACCGCCGATGTGCCCGAGCCCGCAACGCTCGTGATGATGGGCGCCGGACTCATTGGGCTTGGTCTCCTGAAGAAGCAGCGCGGCTGAAGCAATCGTACCGGGTGAAGGTCCTCGACGATCCGCCGCTTTTGATACTCGCCGCGAGCGGATGTGGTATCTGTATTCCTCAATGAAGCTTCTCCCTTTGTTGTGGCTGACGTGCGGGCTGTTGGCGCAGGACTACGACCTGATCGTCCGCGGAGGCCGGATTGCCGATGGCACCGGCAACCCGTCCTTCGTGGGCGATGTCGCGGTGCGAAGTGGTCGGATCGCTGCGATCGGCCGCCTCACCGGCAAAACCGCGCGGACGGTGATCGATGGCAAGGGCCTGATCGTCGCACCAGGCTTCATCGACATCCACAATCACTCCGACGACACGATTCTCATCGACGGCAATGCCCAGTCGATGATCCGGCAGGGTGTCACCAGCATGATCTTCGGCGAGGGCGGCTCCATGGCGCCCTCGCGCAAGTTTGCACGCTTCTCGGATTACTTCGCCGAAGTGCGAAAGCGGGGTGTCGCAACCAACATCGGAAGCTACGTCGGTTCCAGCGAGATCTACACGTTTGTTCGCGGGCCGAAAGCCGGGCCTCCCACCGCTGACGAACTGGCTCGCATGCGAGAGAAGGTTCGTGAGGCGATGGAGGACGGCGCACTCGGTGTTGCGAGTTCCCTGAGCGGACCTCCCGGTGCGTGGATCGATACGAACACGCTGGTTGCGATGTGCGAAGTGGCCGGCCAACTGGGCGGCATCTATTCCACACACATGCGCACCGAAGGGTTCGGTGTGTTCGAGTCCGTTGCCGAGGCACTCGAGATCGGACGCCGCGCCAAACTGCCCGTGGACATCATTCACCTCAAGATCGCCGAACACAAGCTGTGGGGCAGGATGCCGGAGCTTGTAGGTCTGATCGCCAATGCGCGCGCACAAGGGCAGGAGGTGGAGGCGCATGTCTATCCCTACCGCGCCGGGCAGAACAATCTTTCCTCGATCATTCCCCCATGGGCGCACGAAGGCGGGCGCGACGCGATGATCGCGAGGCTGAAAGACCCATCGCAGCGGGAGCGTCTGGAGCGCGAAATCCTCAACGGCATTCCCGGATCGAATTGGTACAACCACTACACGGCAACGGGCTCCTGGGAAGGCATGCTGCTGGTGAGGCTCTCCAATCCGCAATACCGCAAGTATGAAGGCAAGCGGATGAATCAGGTGATTCGCGAGATGGGCCTCGGTCCGATCGATGCGTTGTTCCGGCTGTTGATTGACAACGCCGGGTCGGCGCCTACGGTCTATTTTCATCATTCCGAGGAAGACATGCGCCACGCCATGAAGCAGCCGTTCGTTTCCATTGGCTCTGATGGCGCCGCGGTGGCGACGTCGGGCCCACTGTCGGAGGGCAATCCGCACCCGCGATGGTATGGCACGTTTCCGCGGATTCTCGGGCGATACGTCCGGGATGAGAAGGTGATCACGCTCGAAGAAGCGATCCGCAAAATGACGTCGGCCAACGCCGCCAAGATCCGTGTGTATGATCGAGGGCTACTGCGGGCGGGCATGGCCGCCGATATCACGGTCTTCGATCCGGCGAAAGTGATCGACCACGCGACTTACGAAAAGCCCCACCAATACCCCAGTGGAATCGAGTATGTGGTGGTGAACGGGACGATGGTGCTGGCTCGTGGCGAGCACACCGGCTCGAGGCCGGGACAGATTCTGACAGGGCCCGGCACGCGGCAATGAGCGGTGGGCGCCCGCGGTTGTGCCAGGCCCCGCCTCAAATCACGAAGCGTTGGATACTACCGTAACGCCCGCGTCCGTGATCGTGTAGCCGCGGGCGCGGTCCTCCTCGGGGTTGATGCCAACCTCGCTTGCTTCCGGCAGTTTGACACCCTGGTCGATGATCGCCTTGCGAATCCTGCTGTAGCGGCCAACCTCGACATTGTGAAGCAGAATCGAGCTGTCAACTTCGCAGTAGCTGTTTACGCGCACGCCTGGCGAGAGCAAACTCCGGACCACGCGTCCGCCGGAGACGATGCTACCGGGTGAGACCATGGAGTCAATCGCGACCCCCATGCGGCGGCCTTCCTGCGCGAACACAAACTTTGCCGGAGGAGCCTGCACAAGCGTGGTCCGCAACGGCCAGTTCGGAGAATACAGATTGAACTCCGGCGTCACGGCCACAAGATCAATGTTCGCCTCATAGTAGGCGTCAATGGTGCCGACGTCGCGCCAATAGCGCGCTGTCTTGCCATTGAGATCGCGAAAGTCGTAGGCGATCACACGAGCCGTATCAACCAGCCGCGGGAGGATGTCCTTTCCGAAATCGTGAGACGAATCGGCGCGATCTGCGTCTTCGCGCAACGCCTGCAACAGCACGGACGTGCGAAAAACATAGATGCCCATGGAGGCGCTGACCATCTCGGGATTGAAGATGCTGGGCGCCGGATTGCCATGCTGCGGCTTCTCCTCGAACCCTGTAATCCGATGGTCCGGGTCAATCTGCGCAACGCCAAAACGGCTAGCTTCCGCAGGCGGGATTTGGAGCGTGGCGATGGTCACATCGGCTTTGTGGACACGATGCCAGTCGGTCATCTCCTGGTAGTCCATTTTGTAGATGTGATCACCAGCGAGGATCAGGGTAAGTTCCGGCGCCTCGGCTTCAATGCTCTCGATGTTCTGGTAGACGGCGTCGGCAGTGCCGAGATACCAGTCGTCATGAACGCGCTTCATGGGCGTGATGACTTCGATGAATTCTCCGAGTTCCGGTGAGAAGATTGTCCAGCCTGCGCGAAGATGCCGGATGAGTTCCAGTGCTTTGTACTGCGCAAGGACGAAAACTCTGCGGATATTGGAATTGACACAGTTGGACAGAGTGAAATCGATGATGCGATAAATACCGCCGAATGGCACGGCAGGCTTGGCAGTGTTCCTCGTCAAGGGAGCCAAGCGCTCGCCGGCGCCACCAGCCAAGAGAATAGCGAGGGTGTTCTGCATTGCTGCGATTCCAGTGTAGCGCTGACGGGGAGGGTTTCGGCTACCAACTTCGCGGGATTCCACCGGACAAGGGGGCTGCGAGCGCGGATTCGGCCCGCTGATTCGGCGCTCGCGAAAAGTGACTCGCTCCGGCTCGCCAAAAGTTGACCCAGGGTGGCCGCGAACATTCCCGCAGCCAGCCGGCACGCGGCAAGGCGAAATCCTTCTGTTCGCTTCACACTTTCGCGCCGCACACCCGACGGTAGCGCAGGCCAGGCTGTGAATCTGTACGAAGTTGTACGTTTGGTTCGCGATGGCGTACCCTCAAAGAAGAGCATGCGTACTTTATTCCTCAACCCGCCCTCGTTTGAGGGCTTTGACGGGGGAGCCAGTTCGCGCTGGCCTGCCACGCGGGAAATCGAGTCGTACTGGTATCCGGTCTGGCTTTGCTACCCCGCCGGGATGCTGCCCGACAGCAAGGTGGTGGATGCGCCGCCGCACAAGATCTCGATCGAGCAGACGGTGCAGATGGCGAAGGACTTCGAGTTGCTTGTGCTGTTCACCTCCACTCCGGGCTTCGATATCGACGTCAAGATGGCATCTATGATGAAGGATGTCAATTCAAAGTTAAAGGTTTGCTTCGTAGGTCCGCCTGTGACGGTGGATGCCGAACGGATTCTCCGCACAACGCCCGCCATCGATTTCGTGGTTCGCCGCGAGTTCGACCATCCGATTGTGAAGTTCGCCACGGGCACGCCGCTGGAAGAACTGCCGAACGTCAGTTTTCGCAAGGGCGGGGAGGTGGTTCACAATCAGGAAGGCGGCTACGTGGAGGACCTCGATAGTCTGCCCTGGGTGACGCAAGTCTACAAGCGCGATCTCGACTTCCGCCGCTACAACGTACCGTTCCTGCTGAATCCGTTCCTCTCTCTGTACACTTCGCGCGGATGCCCGGCGCAGTGCACTTTCTGCCTGTGGCCGCAGACACACTCGGGTCACCGCTGGCGCACACGCTCGGCGGAGGGTGTCGCGAATGAAGTGAAGTGGGCGCTCGAGAATTTCCAGGGGCTGAAGGAGGTCTTTTTCGACGACGACACCTTCAACTATCAGAAGAAGCGGACGCTGGAGATCTGCGAGAAGCTGGGTCCGCTGAACTTCACATGGTCGTGCACTTCGCGCGTGACCACGGACTACGACACGCTGAAAGCGATGAAGGAAGCGGGCGCGCGGCTGATGATTGTCGGCTATGAGACCGGTGATCCGCAGGTGTTGAAGAATATCAAGAAAGGCGCGACGCTCGACATGGCGCGGCGCTTCACGGAGAACGCGCACAAGCTGGGTCTGACGATCCACGGCGATTTCATCGTGGGCCTGCCAGGGGATACGCGGGAGTCGATCCGCCGCACGATTGACTTTGCGAAGTCGCTGGATACCGAGACAATCCAGGTGTCGATCGCGCATCCGTATCCCGGCACGGAGTTCTACGACTACGTGAAGCAGAACGGGCTGATTACGATCGACTCGATGACCGATGAGAGCGGCCATCAGCTTCCGAACATCCGCTACGAGAATCTCGACCGGGCCGAACTGGTCGATTGGGTGGAGCGGTTCTATGGCGAATACTACTTCCGTCCGAAGGCGGCGTGGCGCGTGGTCCGCAAGGCGCTGTTCAACGGTGACGATCGGCGGCGTCTGTACAAGGAAGCCCGGGAGTATCTGGCGCTGCGTTCCAAGCGCAAGCAGTTCGTCAAGGAGCAACGCGCGGCCGCGACCGCGGTAGCCCGTTCATGAGACCTTCCCACGTCTGGAAGACCGTCGTTCTCACGCTGATCGTGGTGGTGAGCAACGTCACCGGAAACCTGTTTCTGAGCATGGGGATGAAGTCTTCCGCCGGCGTGCTGTCGCCGTGGGTGTTTCTGGGCGTGGCGTTGCTGATTCTCTGGACTCTCAGCCGGATGACGCTTCTGAGCTGGGCCGATCTCAGCTTCGTGCTTCCTGTAACGGCCGCGGGCTACCCGCTGTCGGCGTTCATGGGGAAGTGGTTTCTGGGTGAGCAGATCAGCGAACCTCGCTGGGCGGGCACGGTTCTGATTCTGGCTGGGACGCTGCTGGTTGGGCTGACGGCGCCAGCGGCCGGAACCGCCGCAAACGCTGGTGCTTCCGGGAAGCCGCGATGAAGTGGCTGCTGGTGGCGATCGTGGTTGCGGCGACCGTCGCGAGCGACCTGCTGCAGTCGCACGAGATGAAACGTCAGGGCGAGATCCGGGATTTCCGGCCGGGCGCCTTGGGGCGGGTTTTCGCGACGCTGGTCCGGCGCCGTCTTCTGATTCTCGCCATCGGATGCATGGCGATCTCCTTTTTCGCTTTCCTTCAACTGCTGCGACTTGCGGATCTCAGCTTTGCGGTGCCGGCGACGGCGGCCACGTACGTGGTGGAGACCTTTCTGGCAAAAGTGATTCTTCGGGAAGAGGTCCGGTGGCAGCGCTGGACCGGGGCCTGCCTGGTTGCCTCAGGCGTGTTGCTACTCTCGTGGTGATGTGGATCGTGTGGGCGGCTTGCGCCATTGCGGCTACGTATCAGGCAATGGTGATCGTGGCGGTGTTGCGGCACTTGCTGGCGAAGGAGCCTCCACTGCGCGACGCGCCGGGTGTGTCGATCCTGAAGCCCGTGCGTGGCGGCGATCCCGGATTCCGCGAGGCGATCGGGTCTCATGCCTCGATTGTGTATCCCGATGTGGAGTTGCTCTTCGGCGTGAACCTGCGGGGCGATCCCGCGCCGGCGATGGTCCGGGATCTGGCGGCGAGCCATCCGGAACGGCGGATTGAGATCCATGAGATCGAGACCAAGGCGCCGAATGGAAAGGTGGGCGTACTGACTGCCCTGTCGAAACATGCGAGGAAGCCTGTTTGGGTAGTCAATGATGGCGATATCCAAGTGCCGCCGGATTACTTGTCCCGCATTCTGGCGCCGCTGGCGGATCCGCAGGTTGGGTTGGTGACCTGCCTGTACCGCGCGAATCCAAGAGGGCTCTCGGCATCGTGGGAGGCGCTGGGAATTGCCGCGGATTTCGCGCCGAGTACGCTGGTCGCGCCGATGGTGGGAGTGAAGGAATTCGGCCTCGGGTCGACACTGTGTTTTCGCGCTTCAGATCTGGCGGCGGCGGGCGGATTCGCGGCAATTGAGGACTATCTTGCCGACGATTACCAGATTGCCAGGCGGCTCACGAAAGATGCCGGGAAGCGGGCCGTGCTATCGAAGCTTATCGTAGAGACGAACATGGCGTACGACTCGTGGGGGGCGATGATCCGTCATCAGTTGCGGTGGGCTCGAACGATTCGCGTCTCCCGGCCGGACGGTTATTCGGGTCTGCCAGTCACGCATGCGGGGCTTTGGGCGCTGGTGGCGGTGGCGGCTGGATCCTGGCAGGTTGGCGCCGGTGTTGCCGTGCTGAGAATGCTGGCGGGCTTTCTGGCGGGTTGGGTCTTGATGCGATCGCCTCAGGCTCTCGTGTTGCCGCTCATTCCCTTGTGGGATGTATTCGCTTTCGGGATTTGGGTGGGTGGATGGCTTGGCGACACCGTGGAGTGGCGAGGTCAGAGCTACAGGCTCAGGGGAGATGGCCGGTTGTCGCGCCGCTGAAAGACGGTTCTAGGACGGAGGGCTGCTGGTAATCCCAACGCAGGTACCGCCCAATTCGGTACGCGACGCCCGTAGCTGCATCCAGGGACGTGCGCGATAAACAGACATGCAGATTCGCGGGGCCGTCCGGTCGACACTCTGGACTCTGATCCTCTGGACTTTGATCTTGCTCATGCAGCCGCTCGTTCATGCCGAGCGCCTCTCCCTACGCGACCGGATGGCCCCCGCTGTCCTCAATACGGACACTCGTGGAGTGGACGAACTCATTCGCGAGGCCGAACAAGAGTACCGAAGCAAGAACTACGCCGCGGCGGAAGTGACATCCCGCAAGGCAGTGGACAAGCAGCGGCTGAACCGCAAGGCGAGATATCTCCTCGGGTTGAGCTTAGCCGCGCAACGCAAGCTTGCGTCGGAAGCGCTCGAAAACCTCCGGCTGGCCGCCGAGGACTATCCGGACGCGTATCTTGAGATCAGCCGTATCTACATGGACCAAGGTCAGATGGACCAGGCCCTGGACGAGTTGAAGAAGTATCTGGATTCCGGTCAGCTTCGAGCGAAGTAAAGCGCAGTTGCGCGTTCCAGATCCGCTTTCGTCATGCGAGGCGGCCGGTTCTCATACCTGCCGATCGAAGTCAGAATGTTGCAGATGTCGTTCGGGTAACAGGCGCGCAACTCGGTACGCCCGTCACGCAGGCACAGCTTTCGCATGTACTCGGCGCTATCGGGCTCATGCGGGATGTTCTTCGCCGAAACGACGCGCTGGAAGATCTGATCAAAGCACGACGTATCCACGGCATCCACCAGGATCTTGTTATGGATACGGCGTAGGAACGCTTCATCGGCGAGATCGGCGGGGTCGAGGTTGGTGGAAAAGACCACCATCAGTTCGAACGGGATCTGGAACTTCACACCGTAGCGCAACATGAGATAGTCCACCCGGCGGTCGAGCGGCACGATCCAGCGGTTGAGGAGGTCGCGCGGGCTCATCAACTGGCGTCCAAAGTCGTCGATGATGAAGATCCCATTGTTGGCCTTTGCCTGCAGTGGCGCCGCATAGATACCGGTGGCATCGTCGAGGCGGAGTTCGAGCATGCTGGGAATCAGCTCGCCGCCGACGACGATGCAAGGGCGTTTACAGAGAACCCAACGGGGATCGATTTCAGGATCCTCCAACTCGATGCGGTGGTGCACCACGGGGTCATAGAGCGAGATGACCTGCCCGTCCACTTCCACGGCGTATGGAATCAGCACGGCATCCTGATACACGCGCAGCATGCGTTCGGCGAGACTGGTCTTACCGTTCCCGGTAGGTCCGTAGACGAAGATCGAGGTCTGCGAAATCAGCGCCGGACCCAACTGGTCGAGCATGCGGTCCGTGATGACGAGGTCGGCGAAGGCACTCCGCAGAGTCCGCCGGTCAATATGCACGCGCGCGGTTTGCGCCTTGACGGCTCCGTTGTAGTCCTTCAGGCAGACGGGGCAGGCGCCCGCGTACTGAGACACCTGAAAGCGATCGGAGGCTAGGTTCTTGCCCGCTTGTGACAACTGGAAGTTATAGTCGTTGCCGACCATACCGCGAACCTCCACCAGTTGCTGAGTGCGCAGTGTCCGGAAGGTCGCGTCGACGATGGGAAGCGAGAGACGCAGTTTGTTGCTGAGCGTTTGAAGATTGCTGTAGCCCTCCAAAAGCAGCCGGCGCAGCACGAGGTCCTGCACCAACGCCTGCGAGATGCGCAGATCTTCGAAGGTATTCGGCACCGGCGGTGCGAATGACGAACGGATGGCATTGGGTTCGGTGGCAATCACATTGCATCTATCGGCAGAAGGCGCCGAGGAGTTTATCCACAGATTGGCGTACAATGGCGTCAAGTGTTCTTAGTGAACGTGTGCGCATCCAGAGCGGTGACGCTGCTCCTGGTGCTGTTGGCAGGCGCGGTAATGTGCCTGGCATCCAGCCAGGCGGCCGATCTGGCCAAGAAAGCGCGCAAAGCCGAGAAGGCGGGGAAGATCACCGACGCTTATCTTCTTTATTCTCAAGCGGCTGCCGCCGATCCGCAGAAGAAGGAATACTGGGCGCGAAGCCAGGCGCTAAGGACTCGGGCGCTGCGCGAGGCGAAAGTGCTTCCGCTGCTGGCTCCCCGGGAAACGGCGGAAAACCCCGCGGAGGAAGGCGAATCCAAGGAGCAACCGGCGCTCGGGACCAGCGTCCTGCCGGCAGAAGAAGAGGAAGCCCGCCGGCCGCTTCCGCCCAAGGAACTGGCATCTCCTGCCGGGATCAAATCGTTCGACGTTCAGGGCGATGCGAAGCAGCTCTTTGAGAAGGTTGCCAAGGAATTCGGGCTCGATTTGGTCTTTGACGCCGACTATCAGGCAGGAACCCCCTTCCGGCTCCGGCTGGCTGAAGTCGATTTCCGCACTGCAATCAACGCTTTACAGGCCGCTACGTCATCCTTCGTGGTTCCGCTGAGCGAGCGTGTTTTCATGGTCTACAAGGACACGCAGCAGAAGCGCGCGGAGGCGGAGCCGACAGTCGCGGTGACCTTGCATCTGCCGCAGCCCGTCACCGTGCAAGGAGCGCAGGAACTGGCCCGAGCCGTGCAACAAACGATGGAGATTCAGCGGTTTGCGATCGATGGTGGACGCCGCCTGGTTCTGATCAAGGACAAGGTCTCGAAGGTGCGGGCGGCGCAGGAGATCTACCAGCAATTGCTGACGCACCGTTCCCAGGTGATGCTGGAAATCGAGTTGATGGACCTGCAGGGACGGCGCGAACTGAGCTACGGGATGACGCTGCCGACACAGAGCGCGCTCATGCTGCTGGGCCGGCAAACCGCTACGGCGAATAAGCTGGGAGGATTTCGAGTGATTCCCGAAATCGCGCGGGGGTTCACGAAGTTCCTGGTAGCGGGCGGAGGATTCAGCACCATCGCCCTGGCGGTCAGTGACGCAAACGCGTTTGCAAGCTTCAGTAAGTCGGATTCCTATAGCCTCTATCGCGCGACGATGCGATCGGTGGACGGCGAGTCCGCCACATTCCACATCGGCGATAAGTATCCGATCATTACGCAGCAGTTTGTCGGAGCGCCGAGCGACACGCCCGCGCTGGCGGTGCCCCCGACCTTCAATTTCGAGGATCTCGGCATTTCGTTGAAGATTACGCCTCGAGTCCACGATTCGAAGGAGGTGTCGTTGCAGGTGGAGGCGGAGTTCAAGGTGCTCGGCACCGGCAGCTTTAATGGCATCCCGGTGATCGCGAACCGGAAGTTCGCATCCACGGTCCGGCTGAGGGACGGCGAATGGGCGGTGGTTTCGGGATTGGTCAGCGCGACCGAGGCACGCTCCGTGTCGGGGATCGCGGGGCTCGGCCAGATTCCCTTGTTGAGCCATGTGCTCAACAACAACAGCCGCTCGGTGAACTCCGGCGAGGCTTTGCTGGTGATCAAGCCCCGGATCATCGATTCGGCAATTACGGAATACCCCGTTCGCGCCATCTACACGGGCACGGAAAGCCGCTGGAACACGTTGCAATAGATGCGCGTGGGCGATGAACCAGCCGGGCGCGCTATGCTCTAAGGTTATGTCCAAGATGCGGGAAGAGATCCTCCAGCAACCGGGGGCTCTCGACAAGACTCTGCGCCTCGAACTGCGCAACGTCGAAAGATTGAAGAAGCTGATGGACGCGCGTCCGCCGCGGATGATCGTGCTGGTTGCGCGCGGTACGTCGGACAACGCCGCGACCTTCGGACGGTATCTGCTGGAGATCACCACGGGGATACCGGTCTCACTGGCGGCGCCGTCGATTTTCACGCTGTATGGCTCGGGCTTCCGCTTCGAGGACGCTCTGGTGGTGGCGATCTCGCAGTCAGGCGAATCGACGGATACGAATCTCGTGCTACAGAAGGCGCGGGAGGCCGGGGCGCTGACGGTCGGGATTACGAACGAGCCGGAGAGTACGCTGGCGAAGTTGGCCGATCATTGCTTTCTGGTGCGAGCCGGCCGCGAGAAGAGCGTCGCGGCCACGAAGACTTACACCGGCCAGTTGATGATGCTGTATCTGCTCGCCTACGCGCTGGGAGCGAAGCTGAAGCTGGACGATCTGCGGCGGCTGCCCGAGTGGGCGGCTCAGGCATTGAAGCTGGAACCCGAGATCCGTGAGCGTGCGGAACGGTACTGTTTCATGCGCCACGGGGTCGTGGTGGGGCGCGGGCTGAACTACGCGAATGCATACGAGTTCGCGCTGAAACTGATGGAGACCTGCTATGTGGTGGCCGAGCGGTTCTCCTCGGCGGATTTCCTGCACGGCCCGATCGCCATGGTGGAGAGCGCGTTTCCGGTGTTTCTGTTTGCACCGGGCGGCGTGACGTGGCCTTCCATCAAGGAGATGCGGGAGAAGTTGCTCGGTCTGAAGGCGGACACTCTTCTGATTACGGACCGCTCGAACCGGGAAGCGATGACCGCGGATCCCGGGCGAGTGATCATTGTCCCGGCGAAACTCAGTTCGAAGGGACCGCTGCCTGCAGACGTCTTCACGCCAATTCCGTATGTGATCCCGGCGCAATTGCTGGCGGCGAGTCTGGCGAAGGAGAAGGGACTGAATCCGGATCAGCCCCGGACGCTGTCCAAAGTTACGCAGACGCTGTAGCGCGCGCACGATGTGATCCGGTGCGGTGCCGCAGTGTTGCCCTGTCCGGCAAATCGAGCGCTTTGCCGCCGAATGGTAAACTGGTGTTTTGTTTACAGGCAACGAGTTCCGCCAGCGGCGGGAGTGGCTTGTCTCGTCTTTACCCAAGCACGAGTTGGACGCCATTCTGATCACCAACCTTCCGAACATCCGTTACCTCACCGGCTTCACCGGAAGCAACGGATTCCTTCTTCTCAGCGCGAGGCACGAGATCCTGTTTACGGATCCGCGCTACACGATTCAAGCCGCGCAGGAGACTGAGTGCAGAGTCACGACCGTGACGGGCTCGACGCTGCCGGGCGTGGCGAAGGCCATCCCGAAGCTGAAGGTGCGCCGGCTCGGTTTCGAACGCAATCACGTATCCTTCCACGTCTACGACTATTTGCGCGGAGAATTGCCGCTGGGAACGGAGCTAAAGCCGGTGGTGGATGCGGTGGAATCGCGCCGCATGGTGAAGTCAGAGACGGAAATCGCGGTCATCCGCAGGGCGGTGGAGACGAATTCCGCAGCCTTCCAGCGAGCGCTTGGCAAAGCCCGCGTGAACATGCGGGAGTCCGATCTCGCCGGGGAGATCGAGTACCAGATGCGGAAGCTCGGCGCCGAAGGGCCTTCGTTTGAAACGATCGTCGCCGCCGGTCCCCGAGCCGCCTTGCCGCACGCGCGCCCGACCCGCAATCCCATTTCAGGCGATCAGCTACTATTGATAGACATGGGTTCGACACAGGACGGCTACACCAGCGATATGACACGCACCGTCTTCGTCGGATCAGCGTCTCCCAAATGGAAGAAAAGATATGGTGCGGTGTTGGAGGCGCAACTGGCTTCCATCGCCGCAATGCGTGCCGGAGTCACAGCGGCTAAAGTGGATCAGGCGGGCCGGAACATATTGAAGTCATACGGCCTGGATCGCGCATTCACCCATTCCACAGGGCACGGACTGGGACTGGAGATTCACGAAGCCCCACGCCTCGGTAAGAAAGAAAAGACGGTACTCGAGGCGGGTATGGTTGTCACGGTGGAACCTGGCATCTATCTGGAAGGCGAAGGTGGCATTCGCATCGAGGACACGGTGCTGGTCACCGCTGCCGGGTGCGAGGTTCTGACACCTACTTCCAAAGAACTGACCGTCATTTAGTTGAGTCCTGAGGCTCATCCCCAATGACCATTGAAGAGATACGCGACATTATCAAGTTACTAACAGAGACCGGCGTTGGCGAAATCGAAGTCCAGCGTGGCGAGAACCGTGTGTGGATCAAGCGGGCCGTTTCCGATCCGGTCACAATTCAATACACCGCGCCTCCCGGGCAACCCGCATCCGTACCCGCACCAGCCGCTGGACAACCGGCTGCGGCGCCTGCCGCTCCGGCGGCGCCGGCCCCCACGCTGGACGAGAAACTGCCTGTGGTCACCGCGCCGATCGTCGGCACTTACTACGAATCGCCATCGCCTGGAGCAGCGTCGTTTGTGAAGGTGGGCGACGTGGTGCAGCCCGGCCAGGTACTGTGCATCATCGAGTCGATGAAGCTCATGAATGAGATCGAAGCGGAAGCCGCCGGCGTGATCGTTGCCAAACTGGTGCCGAACGGCAAACCCGTGGAGTACGGCGAAGCGCTGTTCACCTACCGGCCGGCGTAGCACACGATGTTTCAAAAGATCCTGATTGCCAATCGAGGCGAGATCGCGCTACGGGTGATCTGCGCCTGCAAAGAACTGGGGATCCGCACGGTGGCCGTGTATTCCGAGGCCGACCGCAACAGTCTGCATGTCCGGTTCGCCGACGAAGCAGTCTGTATCGGCCCGGCTAAGAGCGCACGAAGCTACCTCGACATTCCCTCCGTAATTTCGGCCGCGGAAATCACGAACGTCAACGCAATCCATCCGGGCTACGGCTTTCTCAGCGAGAATGCCGACTTCGCCGAAGTCTGCCTGATGTCCGGCATCGCCTTCATCGGGCCGAAGCCGGAAGCGATCAAGCTGATGGGTTTAAAGCAGCGGGCCCGTGAGGCGATGAAGAATGCGGGAGTGCCGATTCTACCGGGCTCGGATGGCGTGCTGGCAACGGTGGAGGAAGCGCTGGACGTTGCGGACCGTATCGGTTATCCGGTGATGATCAAGGCGTCAGCAGGTGGTGGCGGGCGCGGGATGCGGCTGGTTCGCACGGCTGAGGAACTCCCGAATCTCTATGCGCAGGCGCAGGCCGAAGCACAGGCGGCATTCTCCTGTCCCGATGTCTACGTCGAGAAGCTGGTGGAGAATCCGCGGCACATCGAGTTTCAAGTCCTGGCCGATTTGCATGGCAACGTCGAGATTCTCGGCGAGCGTGAGTGTTCGCTGCAACGGCGGCATCAGAAGGTGCTGGAGGAAGCGCCGTCACCATCGGTGACTCCGGAATTGCGGCGCACCATCAGCGAAGGGCTGGCGCGTGCGATGAAGAACTGCGGATACACGAATGCAGGTACCGTTGAGTTCCTCATGGATCAGACGGGTAAACTCTTCTTTATCGAAGTGAACGCGCGAGTTCAGGTGGAGCATCCGGTGACGGAGTTCATTACCGGCATCGACATCGTCAAGAGCCAGATCCGCATTGCCGCGGGTGAGAAACTGCCCGACATTCTTCCGCAGCCGGTGACGTTGCATGGGCATGCCATTGAATGCCGCATCAATGCCGAGCATCCGGAGACGTTCGCGCCTTCGCCCGGACGGATCACGGCATTCAACGTTCCGGGTGGAATTGGCGTGCGCGTGGACACCGGCGCCTACACCGATGGCGTGATTCCGCCTTACTACGACTCGATGATCGCCAAGCTGGTTACCTTCGGCAATGACCGTACGGAGGCGATCGCACGCATGAGCCGTGCTCTGGACATGTTCGTGGTGGAAGGCATACACACCACCATTCCTCTGCACCAGAAGATCGTCGCCGATCCCGATTTTCATGCCGGGGCATTCCATACGAACTGGCTTGCGAAGTTCGGCAAGAACAAGGGATAGGCTGAAGCCCTGCGTTACCGCGATGCGTCGAACCTCCCGCACGCAGCTTGTCCGGCTGAGGGCTGATCGCCGAGCGCTGACTGCTCTTTATTAAGGCTGCCGCGCCTGCCCCGAGTTCACGTTGATCATCATTGAGCTCGTATCCACGGCTTCGAAGTCGGCCCCGGTGAGTTGCCGGACCTGGCGAAGCGTGTCGTTGTTCCATCGCTCATCCGGTGCGCCGCTGAGGAACCATGCCGAGCCGTTATCCGCGAGGATGATTCCGTACTTCTTCATCGCGCGCAGAATCACTTGAACCTGCGGGTGGAAGTTGGCGATGTTGTAGCTCTGCTTCAGCCGGAAACGGGCGCCCATGGGAGGATACTGCGTGCCGGTGAGGCTCGACGCAAAGTGCCTTGCAGGCCAGATGAACTCGCGGCGCGTCTGCGGGACAGTGAAGCGGATCGCATGCTTAATCTCGCCCGCCGCAACCTCGTCATATCGCACCAGGCCCGGCAGCACCGCCAGACCGGCCGCGTCGGACGAGGTCCAGCCGGACGGCCGTAGCGGTCCGTTCACTTTCAAATCGAAGATCGCGCCCGATCCGGCGGTCCACGTCCCATTTGTCTGCGGATACGCGGAGAACAATTCCCACAGGATGCAGGAGCCTTGTTGCAACATCAGGATATGGCGATCGCCCGTGCTGTTGGGTCCACCTTCGATCGGTGGATTCGGAGGGACCGGATAGGGGCCGGGATCACTTTCATCGTCGTACTCGAAGGTGACGTTCACTCGCTGCTGGTTCTCGGGAACCACTACGAACGGGATGCCGATCGGGCCGCCGTTGTAGAGTCCGGAGCCGAAGTCGGGATGAAAGGTGCGAGCCGCCCCGATCGTGTTGACCCATGTGCTTGACAGCGCGTGCACGGGGAGATGGTCGACAGGCGTGTTCCAGACGTTGTCGCCAGGAAAGATGCCGCATCCCGCGATGCTGGGGCCCGTGGCGGGTGCGGGAGGAGGAGATGGCGTCAAGCGCTGATACGCGAAGAAGGCCCGGCTGATGAACGCGGCCATCTGCTCGCGGGTGACCAGATCGTCAGGGCAGTAGTTCGATGCAGTGCATCCTTGCGTGACGCCGAGATCCCAGATCTTCTGCACATACTTAAACAGCGCGTGCGAAGGCGGAATGTCGCTGAAGCGTTGTGCGGAAGGAAAGTTGTAGGTCTCGCCGAACAGCGCCCGCGCGACAAACGCCGCCATCTGGCCGCGCGTCACCAGAGCGTTGGGGCAATACTGGGTCGCACTGCAACCCATGTGGATGCCGAGTTCGCGCATCTTCTGCACGTAGCGAAACAAGCCGTTCGACGCGGCCATGTCCGTGAAATAGGGCGTGGATGAAGAGACGAAATTCTCGCCAAGCAGCGCCCGAATCACGAATGCCGCCATTTGGGCTTGCGTGGTGGATTCCGCGGGGCAATATGCCAGCGGCGTCTCGCGGCATCCCACGGTGATCGCAAAGCGGTTCAGCAGGAAGATGTAGTCGATCCAGGGATGAGTGGCGGGGACGTCGGAAAAGATCTGAGAGGTTGTCCCGGGAGTGAAGATCACCAACGATGCCGGAACGTTGAGCGACGAGTCCCCGGCCGCGATCGCGAGGTTGGCTTGATGGGTAGCTGCCGCGAGGCCGTTTGGCGATATGGTGACTTGGAAGGTGGCTGGTGTCGCCGCAGATCCTGGCGTCGCCGACAGCCAAGCCGCGTTGGAACTGGCTTGGACGGTCGTGTCAGGCACGGCGGTCACCCTCAGTGGCACCGCTGCCGGAGCCGATGCGCCCTGCACATGCACAAACCGCAGGATCGACGGTACAGCGGTGAGTTGTACGCTGGAGCCAGCGGCCTCATACGCGCCAATAGTGAACGTGGTCCGGATTCGTCCATCACGGTCGCGCGGCACCGCATTCGCGAGATTGCCCGCGGGCACGCCAGCAGGCTGATCCCCACCCGGAAAGCCCGGAATTGCGGCGCTCTGCGGTGCGGCCGACAAGAGCCGGAATTCGTTGGAGAGGAGGGGCGCGATACGGTTTATTGAGTTATTGGCCACAAGATCCGTGGCGAATGTTCCGGCCTCAATGCCCAGCGGAAGATCGGATGGACCGTTGAAAATCAGGTTGCCGCGCACCTGAAGATTGGCGTCCGCGCGTGCGGGTGAGGGCACATTGGAACCCTGTGGCGGAGTGGATGGATTTGCGATGGTGAGGTGCTGCCAGCGGCTTTGCACGCCGCCGGGATTGTAGATCAGATTGTTCATCGCATACACGTTGCGATTCGGAATCAGAACCTCCGAGTTGGTGACTACCGGTCCCCAACCTCCCGCGCCGCGATTCGCCTGACAGACGCTCGTATTGCCGTCGCAACTGCGGCCTCCGAACACAAACTCGAGCGCATGGCTTCGTGTGCCCGTGCGCACCGCGGTATTGTGCGCGAGCAGGATGTTGTAGCCTCCATTGACTCCGAACGCCGCGCCCGCCGTGTCGTGGATGAGGTTGTTGATGAATTTGATGTCGTAGGCTTCGTAGTGCAGCCACGGAGCGGTCATGAATTCGAAACCCGTGCCCTGACCCGCCGTGTAGCCGCCTGTGCCGCAATCGTAGATCTCATTGCCTTCGATTCGTAGCTGAGCCGAACCGCCCTTGGTGTAGATACACCAATCGAGAGCGCGATGGATCTTCGAGTAAACCACGTGCCCGTATTGCACCGCGACAAAGTCAATCGCGTTGTCGTAGGCGCCTGAAATCTCGCTGTTTTCGACGTACACGTGCGTTGACTGATTCACCTTCAAGGTTTCCTGCGGGCTGGTGTAGGCAGCCGGATCACCCAGTCCGATGATCTGCATGTTGCGGATGAGGAGGTGGTCGCACTTTTCGCAATGCACCACGTCGCCGCCGTTGCCAGTGGAGCGGAGTCCGAGCAGATAGAGATAACGGGTGTCGTAGATGTTGAGAGGTGGAAGCGAAACAGTGCCGGCCCCGTCGGCAGCTTCAATCAGCACCGGGTGTTGTGGAGTGCCCCAGCGGGACTCCCAATAAACAGGCACCGAGGACGCCGGATACGTCCCTGGCAGAAGCCGGATCCGGTAGCCGGCTGTCAGCGTTTGGCGAGCCGGGATGCGCCCCCATGCGGCGGTCAACGTGCGGAGGGCTTGCGTGCGGGCATCGCCCGAGTTCGAGTCGCTACCGTTGGCCGGGTCGACCCAGATGTCGCGGAGGACGGGAGCGCCCATGTCGTAAATGGCAGGCGTGATGGTCTGCCCCGCGGCGAGGCCGGTGAACCAAAGGCACACGGCAGCCAAAGTGCTTCTCATGATCATGATGTTCGGCGGGGAGTGACTCCCAGTTTGGAGGAATAAGGTGGATTTGGTCAAGCGCTAAGATGACACACCATGACACACCAGCCACCTCCGCCAATGGCCGGGGGACCGCGCCGCCTACTGGCCAGGTCTACTGGCCGCCGGAGGGCTTCTCCTCACCGCCGCCAGTGGACTGATTCATACGCTCCAGTTGTTTGCTGAGAAAGTCCATCTTGCCGAAGGGTTCGCCGCCCGTCCGCGCCCAATGCACCCGCCCGCGCTTGTCAATGAGGATGGTGGAGTGTAACTCCATCTCTTCGAAGTCATCATAGGACTTGAAGCGCCGGGCGTTGTCGAAGTTCTTATCGGAAAGCAGGCGAACCGCGGGCAACTTGACTTCCTTTTCCGCCTTGGCATTCGCTTCCGGAGAATTGCCACTGACCGCGAGCACCACGGCGTCGAGTTTCTCCCAGTCCGATTGTTTCGCCTGAATGTCCCGCAGTTGTTTCATGCAATGCAGACATTCCCGGCCGAGGTAGAACACGAGAATGATGTTCTTGCCTTTGTGCTGTGTGAGTGTGACGGGCTTACCTTCGTGATCCACGGCGTCGAGTGATGGCGCGTCAAACGGTTCCCACGTGTTGGGCCCGTACTGATCGAGAGCCGTTTGCGCGTAGTCTCGCTGCTTTGCGGGAGAGTTGTCTTTCGGCTGAGCCTTCACTCCCGTACCAAGTGCTCGCTCGACGGCCTTCGCGGACTTGGCGCCGGACGCCGTGAAAAGCAGCCGCGCGAGCATGGCCTCCGCCTCCTTGACCTGACCCAGTGCATGATGCGCGCGGACGAGTCCACTCAGCGCGAAGATATCGTTGCGGGTAAGCGTGAGCGCCTTTTCAAACGCCTGCAGTGCGAGCAACGGACTCCGGTTGGAAAGGTAAGCTTCACCGACAGCGTTGTAGAGCACCTCCGGATAGCGGGGCGGATCGTTATCGCCTTTCTGCGTTTCGAATTGCTTCTCGGCAGCTTCAGAGAGCATCGCAAGGCCCTGCAGAGTACGCCCTCGGGCAAGAGCAAGGCGTGCTTTCAGTTCCTTTGTCTGAATCTCGTACAGATCCTCGAAACCTTTGTTCTTCTCAATCTCCTTCTTCAGTCCGTTGTGCTTCTCAAGCGCTGCCTCGGCCTTATCGAGATTGCTCTGCCCCAGGTGGGCGCGGGCTTCGGCGTATGCCTTGTTCATACGATCAGAGAAGATCTCGCGCCAGGGAATCGTGTTGGCACGAAGCAGATCGTCCCATCGTTCGAACTTGACCAGCGCGCGGAGCATGGAGGTGATTCCCTGGGAATGGCTGCTGTAGGGAGTGTCCGAGTTGTGATCGGGGTCGAGGGGCGCATCCATCAACTGGCGCGCGCCGAAGATCGCTGCGTCCGCAAGACCGAGTTGCTCCTGGATGTAGCTCAAGTAGGCGCGATTGTGGCCATAGTTCCAGTGGTTGAAGGGGAACGAGAGCCGCTCGCGCATGTACCGCTTTTCGGCGCGCGTGGCGGCATCCATGGAAATCGCCGCTTCATGCCACATCCCGGCCGTCGCATAGACGTGCCCGGGCATGTGCAAGGCATGGCCGGCGTTCGGCGCGATTTCGGCGTAACGTCTGCAACTGGCGAGCGCCTGCTCAGGCTCATGGTAGTTCCAGTTGTGAATGCGATAGTGGTGCGCGCCCGGATGATCGGGCTGCTTGGTGAGGATCTCGCGCACGATCTGTTCGGTGCCGTAGCGTGAATCGCCCATGTTGGCGTAGGCGAGCAAGGCGCGGGCCTCCATATCGTCTGGGAACCGCACGCAGATCGTCTCGAGGATCTTCTTGTAATCCCGGTTGCGCTGACGGTAGTCATCGTTGCGGTCGCGAAGTGCGTCGTTGGCTGCCAGCGCTTCCATGGCCTCAATGTAGAGGCGTTCCCGTTCCGTCACCGTGTGCTTCCGCTTGGCCGCTTCTTTGATGAACTCGGCCGAGCGTTTGTCGCTGGTGGCGCGTGCGAGGCCCCAGTAAACCATGGCGTTCTCTGGTTCCAACTTGAGGCACCAACGGAAGGAACGCTCCGCCTCGTAGTCCCAGAACGAATGCAGCAGGGTCACACCCTGGTCAAAGTACTTCTGCACTTCCGGATTCCTGGTTGTGATCGCGAAATGCACCTTACCGATTCCCTCCATTTCCCAAGGCCGCTGCCGGGGGCCAACGTCGAAGGGCTCGCCGAAGTGGGAATGGCCGAGTTTGTACTGATCGAGCTTCGCATTGGAAGACGATGCCTGCCCTTGCACAGCGAGCGAGGCGGTCAGAAAAAAGAGAACCAGCATCCGTTCCATACCATTCCTT
>JAEUQE010000145.1 GCA_016789785.1 Bryobacterales bacterium | reverse complement strand
GGTGAAGGTGTTCTCGGGCACTTTCCACGACTTCAGCTTTCCGTTCACATCCTCATCCAACGTGAAGTTGCCGTGCTGCGACATGTGCATTGCAGCCATCGCGGCAACGGGCTTGCTGATCGATGCGGCTTGAAACACCGTCTCAGTGTTCGCGGTGCCCCACGCTTTCGCCCACGCAATCCTGCCGTTCTCGATCACCGCGACACTCACGGCGGGCACGTGCGCCTGCCGCATCTTGGCGGCGATCTGTGATTTCGCGGCAATGGCATCGATGTGCGGATCTGCTTGTTGCGCCCGCAACGCCACGCACAGCGTAAGAACCACTACCCGCGGCAACCACCGGCGCGAACTGCGAATCGGCGCTAGACAGAGACTTATGGCGGCTTCCATGGTCTGGTATTGTGGCATATCCTATGCACGTCTTCGTCAACACTCTCCTTCAAGGGAAAACCGCATTCATCACGGGCGGCACCAGCGGGATCTGCCTTGGCATCGCGGAACGGTTTGCGGACTACGGCGCGAAGCTCATGCTGCTGGGGCGCAATCCGCAGAAACTCGATGCGGCGGTGGAGGGCATTCGCGCGAAGGGCGGTACCGCCAACGGGTACGCTGCCGATGTTCGCGACTATGCGGCATTGGAGGCTGCGTTCGCCAAGGCGGCGGAACTCTACGGCTCGATCGACATACTGATCTGCGGCGCCGCGGGAAACTTTCCCGCGCCGGTGATGGGGATGTCGGCGAATGGCTTCAAGGCAGTGGTGGATATCGATCTCCTCGGCACCTACAACACCTGCCGTGCCGCGTATCCGCACCTGCGCAAGCCTGGCGCATCGGTCATCAGCATCTCGGCGAATCATGCGTCGCAACCGTATCCGTATCAGGCCCATGTGTGCGCGGCGAAAGCGGGCGTCGACCTGCTGACGAAGACCATTGCCGTCGAGTGGGCACGCGACGGGATCCGCGCCAACATCATCACTCCAGGGCCGATTGATGAAACGGAAGGCATGAAGCGCCTAGCGCCAACTCCCGAAGCGCGCGCCGCCGCGGTGGCAAGTGTGCCGCTCGGGCGAATGGGCACCAAGGACGACATCGCCAATCTCGCGCTATTCTTGTGTTCCGACGCTGCCAGTTACATTACCGGCGGCGTGTATGTCTGCGACGGGGGCCAATCGGTGACAGGGTCCCGTAATCTGAGCGCCGCCTGGGAGGCAACGTCACGATGAGGATTCTTGTTCTGTTGATGGCGATGGGCACTTTGCTCTACGGCGCCACCGACCGCTGGCCACAGTTCCGCGGTGAAGGCTCGTTGGGTGTTGCGGAAGACGATCCGCGGCTGCCTGACGAGTGGAGTTCGACGAAGAACATCGCCTGGAAAACAGAGATCCCGGGCCGCGGATGGTCGTCGCCAATCGTGTGGGGGAACCGGATCTTTCTCACAACGGTGGTGAGTTCGGAGCCCAAAGAGAAGGCTCGCAAGGGGCTTTATTTCGGCGGCGAACGCGGCACTCCCACCGATGAGCATCGCTGGGTGGTTTACGCAATCGACTTCGATACCGGCAAGGTGGTGTGGGAACGCGAGGTGCACAAAGGCGTGCCGCCGTTCTCGCGCCACTTGAAGAACAGCTACGCATCGGAGACGCCTGTCACCGATGGCCAGTTGGTCTATGCATACTTCGGATGCGTCGGCGTGTTTGCCTTCGATTTCAACGGCAAGCCGGCGTGGTCGCGCAAATTCGATGTGGTGAAGACACGGTATGGATGGGGAACCGCTGCGTCGCCCGTGCTGCATCAGAACCGGCTCTACATTGTGAATGACAACGAAGACAAGTCCGTGCTGATGGCGTTGGACAAGAAGACCGGCAAGACGATTTGGGAGATTCCGCGCGAAGAGAAGAGCAACTGGGCGACGCCTTTCATTTGGGAGAGCGGGCAGCGGACGGAGATCATCACGGCGGCCACGAACCGCGTGCGCTCCTATGATCTCGACGGCAAGCCGCTGTGGGAGTTCCGCGGCATGTCATCCATCGCGATCCCGACGCCCTTCACGAAGTTCGGTCTGCTGTACATCAGTTCCGGCTATGTGGGTGACCCGAACAAGCCCGTGTTCGTGATCAAGCCCGGAGCCAAGGGCGATATCTCGCTGGAAAAGGGACAGACGAGCAACGAATCCATCGCCTGGTTCAACAACAATCTCGGGCCCTATAACCCATCGCCTTTGATCTACGGCGACATCTACTACACGCTGTACGACCGCGGATTCTTCGCCGCGAATGATGCGAAGACGGGGAAGGAAGTGTACCAGCGCGTGCGCATCACGGAAGAGGTTGGGGCCTACACCGCGTCGCCCTGGGCCTACAACGGCAAGGTCTTCGTACTGAGTGAAGATGGCGATACGTTCGTGATTCAGGCGGGATCGCAGTACAAACTGCTTGGGAAGAACACCCTGGATGAGTTCTGTATGGCAACGCCGGCCATCGCGCGAGGCAGCCTGTTCATCCGCACGGAGAGCAAGCTGTACAGGATCACGAAGCGGTAGCGGACGCGCCGGAGTCCACATGAAGAGGAGAGCGATCCCCGCGCGGCCCCCGTGGACTCCCGATTCACAGCTTGGTTATACTAGTGGTATGAAAACGGCGGTATCCATTCCTGACGCCATCTTTGAACAGGCTGAGCTCTTTGCGCGCCGTGCAAAGCGGTCCCGCAGCCAACTCTTCAGCGACGCCCTTTCGGAGTATCTTGCCAGGCATTCCGGAGACGAAATCACCGATGCCATGAATCGGGTCCTTGACGCGACGGGCGATGCGGTCGATCCCTTTACCTCCGCGGCGTCCCAACGCGCCCTGGCACGTATCGAATGGTAGTCGGTCAGGGGGAGGTCTGGTGGGCGGATCTACCCTCACCTACTGGTTCAGGCCCTGGGTATCGAAGGCCGGTCGTAGTCGTCCAAACGGATCACCTCAATCGAAGCCGTCTGGCGACGGTGGTTTGTGTGCCGCTCACGAGTAACCTGAAGTATGCCGAAGCGCCAGGCAACGTTTTGCTCAGTGCACGGGCTGCCGGTCTGCCCAATGATTCCGTGGCCAATCCAACCCAGATCATTAGCCTCGACAAGGAACTACTGACCGAGCGCATCGCGAAATTGAGCAAGAATGCGCTGGCGTCAATCCTCAGCGGCATCGATATCATTCTCGGGCGATAGCTACGGTGTTCGCTGCCGGGGAATGCGCCGGCATGAGTCGACCTCGCCGTTTCCCGCGCTCTATCCTCCCAACAGCCATATTCAATTTGCCCCAAAAGAGTTCCATTGTGAAAGATCCCGATGTCGGGAGAGTCCCCGTCCCGGTGAAATTCAGGGTATGAGCACCTGAGCCGCAGTGGCGCTTGAGACCGCACCCACGAGGCCCATTAAGAGAGAGTGTGTGAGAGAGAA
This sequence comes from Bryobacterales bacterium, assembly GCA_016789785.1. The sequence goes on along the minus strand of JAEUQE010000145.1, from coordinate 18,481 downwards.
CTTCATGCACTTCCTCCAGCGAACGTGCTCGGAAGAGCGGATCGCCCAATCTGCCCCGAGTCATTGAGATTACCACGTATTCCTGCCGCAGCACGCTGGGGAATGACGACCGTGCGGCGGCGAAAGGGGGATAAGGTAATGGGAAGTCGCTAGCGCTCCTTAGACTGGTACGCGCCCGCTCGCCGTTCCGTCCGCAACCAGCCTGCGGCTTTGCGTCAACTCTAGGAGAGCCGGTTAACTGAACAGCATTGAAGCTAGCCCATGCTAGCCCTTTCACTGGGGATGCGGGCCGCCGCTACCCGCCAACCAGCCGCCGCATCTTGCGGACCATACGCAGCATCGACTCTTCCTGTGTCAACTCTTCGATCCGGTCGAGCGGCACCCACTGCAGATCCTTGGACTCGCTTGTGATTCGTAGCGGCTCGTGGCGATCGGCCTCGAACAGGAAGCGCACGTCGTAGTGAAAGTGCTCGGGTTCCGCGCCTCGTACCGGAATCCGGTGGATGTCGACGTCGAAGATGGCATCGGTCACCGCCCGCACACTGGCCAGGCCCGATTCTTCCCGCGCCTCGCGCAGCGCGACGTTCAACACGTGCGCGTCACCGTCGGCATGCCCGCCGAGTTGCAGCCACTTGTCGAGCTTTTCGTGATGGGTCAACAGCGCGTGCGTGCGCTCGAAGTCCATCACCCATGCGGAGCCCGTCACGTGCCCGATCAGCAGGGACCGCTCAAAGCAGTCCTCATGCGCTTCGACGAACTGTGCGAGTTGCCGGCACATCTCGGATTCGTGCGCATCGGCGCAGGTATGCTGCTGCAACTGAGAAAGCAGAAAGGCACGCGTCACGGCTTGCAGGGCGGCGCGGGCATCTTCATGACGGGCATCTTCGATTGCGATTCCGCCGGGATGCGGACGATTGCGGCATTGGGATCAGGCGGATGCACTTCCGTCAACGGGATGGAGCAAGGCCCGGTCACTTCGCCGTCAGACACGATGGTACGGCGCTGCTGCGGCACGGACATCGCCAGCAGTTGAAGTGCGCGCCTCTGCTTTTGATCCTTGGTGTCGAGTTTGCGGGGCCAAAGCCGAGTGATCTCTTTCTCATCGGGCAAAGGCTTCAACTCCTCGCGCGCCACATCCTGCGCAAACATGACAACCGGAATCACAAGGGGGATCATCCATCGCATCGCACTCATCAACGTGTCCTCCTACTCCTGAGCCTAGCGCTCATGCAGCCTAAACGCCAGTGACCATTTTGTTACCACATTCCGGACAGAACTTCGCCGCACCTTCCACCCGGAAGTTGCAGACGCTACACTTCATGACTTGCTTGGCGGCGTTCGGTTTGCCGCATTCCGGGCAGAACTTGGCGCTGGCCATCAGGTCGGCGCCACAGTGCGCACATACGGGCGTCGATGCGGGACGTTCCGCGGGCGCGTCCACCGGCAGATAGTGATCGCCGCTCATGTCGACGCCCGAGGTGTAGTCTACCGTGCGCGCCTTCTCCTGAAGCTGGTAGCGCGCGGCTTCGGCCTTAGCCTGTGCCTGCGCCGAAGCCATCTCTTCGCGGAAGTTCGGCGCACAGTCTTCGCACATGTTCGCCGAACCGTTCCAGCAAGCCTCCGGACACACCCACTTGCCACAGCGGGTGCATTGGTGGAAATACTTCTTGCCCTCTTCCACCGCATCGCGAAGTGCGGCATCGTGCTCAGGGCCGCCCACCATGCGTTGCAAATCGTAGCTCGAATAGCCCGCTGTGCCGATTACGCCGCCGAACAAATGTCCCGCCGCACGCAGCACGGATCCTGCAATGCCAACCTTCGACGGTACGAATCGCGACATGTAGCCATTGCGGCACTTATCGCAATAGAACTTGAATTGATAGCCCCGATCAGAGGACAGGTCGTCGTAGTTGCCGACGAACTGAATCATGCCCATCCGGCCATCTTATCATCGTGCCCGCTATTGCAGTTCTTTGAAGAGAGCGCTCGTCTCGCGAATCAGCTTCTCCGCGGCGCCGACGCCGTAAGGAGTGCGTTCCACCTCGTAGCCGCCATGCACATACTCTGACTCGATCGGCATGTAGTCACCGCCCTGGCCCGTCGAATAGCCGCAGAACATGGTGAACGCGAACGGCGATGCCTTCTTCACGCCGACACCAATTCCGGAGAACGGCTCACCGGGCATGGCGGCGATCGCGATGCCACCGATGCGGAGGATCTGCACGTCGACCTTCACTGGAGCCGGATCGTAGGGCCGCTTCCATTTCGCCAGCAGATCGGCAAACCGGCGGTGCTTCGCTTCGGCCTGATGCTTGCGCCACGGATCGCCCGACCGGCGCGCCGGCGTCAATTCCTTCTCCGCGGCAAGCACCTTCTGCTCCATGTCGCGGATCTCCTGTTCGGTGTACTGGCGCGGAGGCAACTCGAGAGTCTTGCTGACGAACCGCAACGTAGCATCACGCGGACCCGCCACGCGCCACGGCTGCTTTGCGGCAAAGGCGGTGGATTCGACGAAGCCCTCGAACTTCGGCGCCCGGTCGACGGTTTCGATCTGCATGGCAAGCGCCGCAGCCTGCAATCCAAGAGTCCGGCCGAGCCGGTGTGCGACGTTGAGGTCGCCGGTGCCGCCTTCGATCGGCCCTTGATCTCCCGCCGCGCCTTGGAAGAACAGGCACGTCGAGCCTGGTATCGCCTGCTCCACAGTCTTGCGCGTCATGCCGATCCAATCCGGCGAAACGTGCTTGTTCTCGTAAGTGAGCACGGTGCCATGGCACTGGAAGTTGACGATCACCGCGATGGGATTGCCGCGGGCATCATCAATGCGCATGACGACGAGTTCCCGGTCGACGACGCCATCGGGATTCAGGCCAACCGCGGCGGGTCCATTGGCGGTCGCGCGCACCCGGCGGTTCATATTGATGGTGCCTGTTCCGCGCGCAGCCCACGCATGTGCCGGTTGCAGCTTAGCTTTCGCTTCTTTCACGGCCGATGCGATGCGTTCAGCGATCTTGTTGCGATAGGCGGACATCATCCGTTCGTAGGGCGCGGGGTCCACGCCCACAGGTCCCTTCTCGCGCTGAAACATCGGAGCCGCATGCGTGTGGGTCGCGGCGATGCGGATGTGAGCGGCGGGAATACCGCTGGCCGTTGAGGCGCGCTCGACGATGTCTTCGTAGCCTCCAACCAGCAGAGTGTCGACATCCACCATCGCGAAGGTCTGCTTGCCGTCGGAGAGAACGAGCGCGGTCGCAATCATGCCGGCGGGATCGATGCCGATTGCCTCAACATGTGTTTGCGAGCCCCAGTTGAGATGCGGGATTCCAACGGGAGGCGTGATCTCGGCGCGGGCGACACCGGCCAGCAGTCCCGAGGGCCTTGCGTTCCTGGGCCCTTGCTCGACGACATCCGCCTGAAGACAAGCGAGAAAAACAGCGGCCAGCAGCAGCATGCGCATGCGAGGCATTATCTGCCGAATCGCTACGCGCTTTCAAGTTGTGGGGCCGCGGTGTGGGGACGCGTGTGCGGCTGTGCTCAAGGCGCGGGCTCGAAAGCCAGCAACACATTGCCCGTCATCCCACCCAACACACCGTACCCCGAATTGAGAAACATCATGCCGCCGGCGAACACCGGGCCCGTCGCGCTCAATGAGCCGCCCTGGCCCTTCACGCCGTTCACCGTCTGATAGCTCTGCAGCGTGTTGTACTCCCAGATCACCTTGCCGGTCTTCGCATCATGTGCGCGAAGCACCCCGTCCATTGCGCCCGAGAACACGACGCCCTCCATCACGGCGACAGGCGCCATCAACGCCGGCGAACATCCGAACTTTCCTGCGCACGCCGGCTTCACCGGAGGCGAGTACCACACCTTCTCACCCTTTGCGAGGCTGAGTGCAAACAGCCCGCCCGCCTCCATGCGCTTGTGCACGTCGGACAAGGCGACATAGGCGTTGTTGCCGTCCGCGGCCATGCCCCATTGCACGCCGCCGAGCGCGCCACCTTCGCCAATCTTCGTCTGCCACAGGATGGCGCCTTGCGCATCGGGGTCGAGACCATGCACCATTCCCGACTTCTGGCCCACCACAAGCACTCGCTTGCCTCCGGGAAGATCGCGCAGAATCGGTGACGCTCCGATATCGACATCGGGACCCGCGTTCTCCGGGCAGTTGGCCTTGTTCGAGTTGACGCATGCGAAATTCCAGCCGTCTTTTTCGGTTAGCTGCTTCGACCACACCAGCTTGCCGGTGTCCATGTCCAGCGCGAGAATCGCATCCGTGAACTTCGTTGGAGGATCGGAATAGGCATTACCCGTTCCGGCGTAAACCAAACGCTTCTTCAGATCGAGCGTCGGCGAGAGCCACACCGCCGCGCCGGATGGTCCGTGAAGCTGCACACCTGCCGAGTTCTTCTTCGTTGGTACGGGCGCATCGGGAATCGCGTAAGTCTTCCAAACCAACTTGCCGGACTCGATATCGATGGCCGCCACGCTGCCTCGAAACTTACAGCACTCATACTTCGGGCCGCCGCCGTTCACTTCCTCAATGGACGACACCGGAACATAGAGGCGCGATCCGTGCATCTTGGGCGCACCCGTAATGCGCGCCACGGGATGATCGTCGAGCTTCACCTTCCAGATCAACGAACCATCCTTCGTATTGACCGCATAGACGTTGGCTTGCGCGTCACCGAACATCGCGGCATGGCGCGCGTGGCCGACCGTACCAATCGTGACGGCGGTCCTCACGGTCGCTGGTGCCTTGAAGGTCCAATAGATGCAGCCCGTCTTCGCATCGGTGGCGAACACCGTGCCATCTTGACTGCCAAAGTACAGCCTGCCTCCCACCATCACCGGTTGGCCCATCGCGGCGGCCGCGCCTGGAAATCCGAAAGCCCACTTCAACCGCAGCTTCGGGATTTGATCCGCGCGAAACCCGGCCATCTTTGCGGATTGGAAATTGCTGTTTGTTGCGTCGACGCCCCAACCGTTCCAGTAAGTGGAGTCCGTTCGCGACTCATAGCCCGCCCCGCACATGCCGGTCGGCGTTTCCGTTTGTGCGGTGGATCCGCGCGTGAGGAATGCGGCAATCGCCTGACGCTGTGCCGCGGTCAAAGCACGGCTTTGCTCTTTCATGCTGCCCGATTCCATGGATGCGAGAACCGCGTCGCGCGAGAGCTTCTTCAGCGCGTCGGGCAGTGGTGCGCGATTCACCGGCGGCGCCTTGTGACACACCGCGCAGTGAGTCTGAAACAATGCGGCGCCATCTTCATCCGCCCCAGAAAGCAACGAAGCGCCCGTCAGCGCGGCGCCGAGTAAGAGAAAGGCAATCCGGTACATCGTTCCAGCAATTATAATCGAGGCGAGATGGTACGAAGGCACTTTTTCGAAGCAGCCGGTGCGATGTTCGGCATCACTGGAGCGTTGACGGCCGCGGCGCCGCCCGCGCTTCCGGACAGGAAGATGCTGGAGCGCAACGCCGATCAATACTGGAAGCGGATTCGCGAAGAGCAGTTCCTGTTGCCGAACTGGCGGGCGTTTCTGAACAACGGAAGTCTCGGCATCGCGCCGAAGTACGTGGTGAAGGCCGTCGCGGACTATCTGGCGACTTCCGCCGCGCTCGACATGGATTATTACCCGCGTTGGGGCTACGAGACGATGGATGAGTTCCGGCAGGAACTCGCTGATTTCTACGGGTGCAAGAAGGATGAACTCGCCTTGATGCACAATGCCACCGAGGCGATGTCGACGATTGCGGCGGGCCTTGATCTCAAAGCCGGCGACGAAGTGCTGATCACCGACCAGGAGCATCCAAGTGGCCGCGGGTGCTGGCAGATGAAGGCTGCGCGTCACGGCGTGACGTTGCGCGAAGTGAAGATCCCACTGCCTCCGAAGAGCCCGGAACAACTGGCCGACCTGCTCATCAGTTCCATCGGCCCGAAGACGCGCGTGCTCAGCTTCAGCGGCATCATGACCACTACCGGCCTGGTTATGCCAGTGCGCGAGATCTGCACCGCCGCGCGCGCAAAGGGCGTGATCACCGTTGTCGACGGCGCCCACATGCACGGCCAAATCGACTTTCGTACCTCCGATCTCAATTGCGACTACATGGCCGGAAGCCCGCATAAGTGGGTGTTCGCACCGGCGGGTTGCGGACTGCTGTACGTCCGCGAAGAGAATCTGGAGAAGCTCTGGCCCACGGTGGTGAGCGGAAGCTGGAACGAAACGAAGCTGAAGGCCGCGCGCTTCATGAATGTAGGCACGAATAGCCGGGCCATCATGGAAGGCATGATGGCGGGACTGCGTTTCTACAAGCAACTCGGCCCCGAATCGATTCGTACGCGGATTCACGATCTGGCGACCTACGTCCGGAAACGCGCGGCGGAGTGTCCCCACGTCGAGTTGCTGACCCCGGAAGACGGCCGCATGTTTGGATCGCTGGTGACCGTGCGTTTCAAGAACGAGGAACTGACGAAGTTCCATGAACTGCTGAAGAAAAAGCGTGTGTGGGTTTTCATGAACAAGCAGGTGCGCCTTGCGGTGCATGTGCACACGCGTCCGCAGGACATTGACCTCTACTTCGACCTGATGAAGGAAGCTCTCGGATGAAGGTGCGGATCGCGGCGCTACTGGTCCTCATCGCTCTGATGGCGACGCTCGCCGCGCAGACTGCATCCGCGCCAACTACCGACCCAAAGACCACGCAGGCGCTCTTGCGTGGCCAGCAGATTTCGGAAGCCGTGGCCACTGTCACCAGTACGGCGATCTCCCCGCTTCTTGGCGTGTGCGTTCTCGGCGCCTACGAATACTTTCGTACTGAGAAGACGCAGCGTCACACTCTGCCCGGATACACGTCGCCATGGTTCTGGATCCCAGTAGCCATTCTGCTGCTGCTGATCCTCGGCAAGGATACGATTGGAGGCGCGGCGCCGCTGCTGAAGAAACCGCTCGACGCGGTGGAAGTGCTGATGCTGAACAAGGCATCGCTTTTCCTGATCGGTTTTCCGGTAGTATTTCACGAAGCCGCAAAGCTGATGGGCGTTGATTCCCTGCTGAAGCTGATCGCGGCCCTGGAGCCTGTGGTTCATGCGCAAGACGCGGCATCCGTGGTGGAACGCGCCGGCAACGTGTCGATGGCGATGCTTCTAGTGGCGGGAGGCTCTATCATTCTCGTCGTGGTCTGGATGGTGGGCCACGCGATCGACGTGCTGGTGCTGCTGAGCCCGTTCCCCGTGGTGGATGTGCTGTTGAAACTGGTGCGAACAGCGATCTTCGCCGCTGTGGCGGGGTTTGCGCTGCTCGATCCGCGGATCGGCGCACTGCTCAGCGCCTTCGTGATCCTCACCTGCATGCTGCTCTTCGGGTGGGCGTTCCGGCTCATGGTCTTCGGCGCCGCGTTCTCCTGGGACCTGCTGCGAACCATGGTGTTCGGCAGTTATGCGGTACCGCGTAACGATGCGATCCGAGGCTTCACGGCACGCCGCATGGAAGGTATCGCGAAACGCAGTTACGGCACGCTTCGCCGCTGTGAGACGGGCGCGCTGGAGTTCACACACCGGGCGTTCCTGATTGGCCCGCGGAAGACAATCACGCTCGATCCTTCGAAAGGTTACGAAATCGGGCGAGGCTTGTTTTATCCTGCGCTGGTGGAGACTTCGGAGCGTTCCACCAGCCATCGCACCATCCTGAGATTGATGCCTCGCTACCGCAAGTCCGAGGAAGTCCTGGCGCAGATACTCGCCGTGAAGGGAGTGCGTGACGTGCGTTTGGGCAGCGGGTTGCGAGCCTTTTGGCGATGGCTGATGGATGATTCGGCCGCCGTGCCGGAGAGCGTCGCGCAGGGGACCGCGGCTTAGCGGCTAGCGTCCGCCGAACAGTTTCCCGACCATTCCCAGCACGTCATCCGCGGCGGAACCATCGCGGTCGAAGTCCAGGAACTGCGACACCATGCCTAGCGCGTCCGTCGGCTGCGCCTGCGCCTGTGCGCCCAGGAATCCCTGCGATGCGGACTGCTTGCTCAGCGCCCCCATCACCATGGTCGCAACCACCGGCAGCATCTGCTTCAGCACGGCCGATCCGATACCCGTCTGCTCCGCGGCATGACTCGCGACCTGCCGGCTGACATCTTTGCTGCCAAGCAAGTGACCGAGAATGCCGTTGCCGTCCGCAACCGTATCCGCCTGGCCGATCAAATCCGGATTTTCGAGATACTGCTGGTGCCGGCCGCCGGAAAGCGCGCCCAGCAGGCTATCGAGGCCGCCCTCTTGCGACAGATTGCGCTGCAAACCACCGGTCAGCGCTGGCAACAGATGCTGCAACGCGGATGCGGCTTGCCCTTCCTCAAGACCAAATTGGTTGGCCAGTTGACGCACGGCCCCGCCGCCCTGCGCGTTCATCAACATTTCCATGAGATTCATCGAATTGACTCCTTGTCGAAAGCTTCTTGATTCCGCGCACCGGATATTGAAAACCGAATTCGCCGCCTGGCGTCTGCTCATTATAGCGGCATTCTCCGATTGCACTCCGGCATCGATTTAGGCGATCCTGTACAAGGCCAGTGCGGGAGCTTACCCAGCGCGTAAGCAGAATGTAGCAATAAGGAGCAGCACAAGCATGGACCTCGATACCCTCAAACTGAAATACCAGTCTGTGATCAATCTGGCAAAACAAAAGGGCGTTCGCCTCGCCCACGTCCACCTGCAGGATGGAAAACTCTTCATCCAAGGCGCAGCGCCATCGCAGGAAGCGAAGAACGATGTCTGGAATCAGGTCAAGCTGATTGACGCGGCGTTTGCGGATCTCACCTGCGACCTCACGGTGGACACTAGTCTCGCGCCGCCCCCTCCGCCGCAACGGATCTACACGGTAGTGAAGGGCGATTCGCTCTGGAAAATCGCGCAGAACATGCTCGGCAACGGTGCGCTCTATCCGAAGATCATTGAAGCCAATCCCGACCAGTTGAAGGATGAGAAGTCGGTGATTCATCCGGGCGACCAGTTGGTCATTCCCGAGAAGTAAGTAGCGGTTTCAGATAACCCAGGGCGGCGAGCGGAGCTACTTCTGTTCGCCGCTCTTTTTGTTGAGCCCCAGCGATTCGATCAGTTCTCCCGCCACACGCTTCCCCGTCTCGAAAGCGCCTTCGTAGGCCTGCTTGCGCTCGTGTTCGGTGTACTTGTAGCCGTCGCGATAGTAACGTTCCAGGGCTCGCCCCGCCACATAGGTTCCCGCATAAGCGATGGCAGCTTTCGGAATCAGTCCCCCGCCGAAAGGTATCTTCGCGACCAGTTGGCGCGCGATCGCCCGCCAGCCGAATGCCCCCGCCATGATCGACCCGATCTCATTGCGCTGGTCGCGATAGCCGATGGTGCGATTGCTCGCCGCGGCAATCAGAAACGCCATGCGCGTCTGATTGCCCGTGAGGAAGGCCGTGTCCGACGCGAATTGGCCCACCGCCCACGGCACCTCGATCAGGCTTGGCACAATATCGGGAACAGCCGTCGCAATGGAAAACAGCGCATTCTCTTTGGCCACATTGTGAATAATCTCGTCGATCACCGGCTGCCGGAACGGCGGGAACACTCGCGCCAGCGGCAACGAGAGACCTGCCCGCATCGACAGAATGTCGCGAATCAACCGGCCTGGATCCGATGGATGAAACACGAACGTCCCGCTCGGACGAGCCATGTTCTCCGCAAAGATGTCGACATCGAAGTGCTTCGGAGCGTTTGGTTCATCGACCCGGAAGAGGTGATTAAAGACGTCCAGCCGCCGGTCACGAGAAAGCGATGGCGGGCAAAGAAAATCCTCCATTGCCTGATAGTCTTCATCGTAGTTCGCATGCAGACCGATCAGGATGCCCTGTTCCGCCGTTGCCCTGACATCGTTCGGATTGAGATGTGAGATCGCCGTCCAGATCTGGCGGAGGAGTTGCGTCGCCACGCCTTCATTGTAAGGGAATCGCGCTACTCGACGATGTGCTTGCGCAGCCCGTCCAACGTAAATGCGTCGCCGCGTACATAGTCGAGCAGTGCGCCTTCGCGCGTCCGCACCCGATCCACCATCGCTGGAATCTGCTCACGCTTCTCCGTAGGCACCAGCGCCAAGCCGTTCTCGTCGCCATGAAGCAGATCACCGGGACGGACCACCAGCGCGCCGATTTGCACTGGAACACCCACACGCGCGATGCGATAGTTGGCATGACTTGCCACGGTGCCGCGCGCGAAATAGTGAAAGCCGAGGCCGCGGACTTCCGGAATGTCGCGCACGCCGCAGTCGCTCACCAGGCCAATCGCGCCCAGACGCTGAAAGATGGTGCACATCACTTCGCCCGCATGCGCCGCGTAGTCGCCGTGCCCGCCAATTTCCTGCAGCACCACAACCGCCGGCTTCGGGCTCTGCTCCACCAACGTATAGAGATCGAGAAACACTCGATTGTCGCGAGGCTCCATCTCCGTCACCGTTTCCACCTGCGCCGTCACCGCGTAGCCGATCATCCGGCCAAACTGCGGAAACAGGCAGCGGATCGACAGTGGAGTAAAGCCCTCGTGGTGCTTGCGCACACCCAAAAGTTCAATCGCATTGCAGAGCGTTGGTGTGTCCACGCCCTTCAGGTAATCAAGAAATTCTTGTGCCATTAGAGTTCGGAAAGATAGCCGAGTTTTCCCTTGCTGTCGCCGAGGGATTCCACTTCCACGCCCATGCGATCCAGCATCGCCACAAACAGGTTGTTCATTGGCGTGTCGTTCGCGTAGCGCACATGCCGGCCCGGCTTCAATGTTCCATTGCCGCCACCCATCAACAGGACCGGCAGATCATGATGCGTATGGCGGTTCCCGTCGGCAAGGCCGCTGCCATAGACGATCATGGAGTGATCCAGTAGCGACCCATCGCCATCGGGCGTGTTGCGCAGCTTCTGAATGAAGTAAGCGAATTGCTCCACGTGATAGCGGTTGATCTGCTTCACCTTGTTCACCATCGTCTCGTCGTTGCGATGGTGGGTGAGCGGATGATGCGCGTCCGAGATGCCGATTTCACGATAAGCACGCGAAGAGCCTTCACGACCCATCATCAGCGTGATTACACGCGTCGCATCCATCTGCATCGCGACCGTCATCAGGTCGTACATGAGCCGGCAATGCTCGGAGTAATCGAGCGGGGCTCCCGCCGGTTTCGAAAACGGAGGCGCCACATCCTGGTGGTCGCGCTCATTGGCGGCGATCCGCTTCTCAATCTCGCGCACCGAATGCAGATATTCATCGAGCTTGCGTTGATCGGTGGGACCGAGGGTGGTCTTCAACGATCCCGTCTCGGCGGCTACGGAATCGAGAATGCTCTTCTCGTACTTCAGCCGGCGTGCGCGGGCCGTGGCATCTTCCACTTCATCGCCACTACCGAAAAGCCGTTCGAACACGAGGCGCGGGTTGATTTCCGGAGGCAACGGGGAATTCTCCGTGCGCCATGCGAGATTGTTCGAATAGGCACAGCTATAGCCAGAGTCGCAACTGCCTACCAGCCGTCCATCTTCCAGACCGAGTTCCAAGGATGCGAATCGCGTCGCCGCGCCGATCTTCTGCGCAGCCACCTGATCCACCGAGATGCCGATCTTGATATCGGCTCCCGCGGTCTTGCGCGGATGCATGCCCGTGAGAAAGCTCGCCGCGGCGCGCGCATGATCACCAGGGCCGTCACCGAGCGCCCGGCCTCCGTTTTGAGTAAGACCCGTAAGCACCAGCATCTTGTCGCGATGTGGTTCCATGGGCGACATGATGGGCTTGAACGCGAAACTCGCACCTTCTTCCGATGGCGTCCAATCCTGCATGATGATGCCGTTCGGGACGTAGACGAACGCCATGCGCGTAGGCGGTTTCGCGCCGGCCTTGCTGGGAGCCGCGAACGCGGGAGTCATGGCATCGAGCAGCGGCAGCGCCACCGTAGTGCCGAGCCCGCGCAGGAACGTCCGTCGCCGAAGGTGTTTACGCGTAATCATGACTTTCCTCCTTCGCCGCGCCGCATTTGAAATGGCGCGCTCTTCACAATCTCCATGACCAGATGTTTGAACTTGTAGCCGGATGCCGCCAGATTGCGGACGATCTGACGGAGTTGCGGGCGGTCGTTTCGTTCCAGCCCTCTACCTAGCGCATAGATTATCATCTTTTCCGCAAGCGCCATCGCGAAGTCATTGCGCTCTTCCATCAGGATGGACTTCAACTCCGCCGGCGAGGCGAACTTTCGTTGCCCGGGCAGCTCACCGCTGGAATCAATCGAGAATTCGCCGTCGCGGTCGCGCCACTTTCCAACCGCATCGTAGTTCTCCAGTCCGAAGCCAAGCGCATCCATCCGCGAGTGGCACGACGCACACACCGCGTTGGTCCTGTGCTTCTCCATCTGCTGCCGTAGCGAGCCCTTGTTCGTCGCGGCCTGTTCCTCAAGTGTCGGCACGTTCGGCGGCGGAGGTGGCGGCGGTGCATTGAGAAAGTTCTCAAGCAGGAACTTCCCGCGCAGTACCGGCGAGGTGCGATTCGGGTACGACGATACGGTCAGCAGGCTCGCATGTGTGAGAATGCCGCCTCGCTGCGCGGTCGCCAGTTTCACCATGCGGAAGTCGTCGCCCTCCACCTCGCTGATCCCGTAGTGCCGCGCCAGCCGCGCGTTGAGAAACGTGTAGTCGGAGTTAAGGAACTGGAGAATGCTCTGATCGTTGCGTGCCACGTGTTCGAAGAAGAGCTGCGTCTCCTTCTTCATGGCGGCGCGGAGGGCAGTGTCGAACTCGGGAAACTTCTCAGGCGCTGGTTTCACTTCATCCAGATTGCGAAGCTCCAGCCACTGGCCGAGGAAGTTGTCGACGAATCCCGCGAACTTCGCATCGGCGATCATGCGGTCCACCTGCTGTTCCAGCACCCCAGGTTTGCGAAGCTGCTTCTGCTGCGCAAGTTGGTAAAGCGTTTCGTCAGGCATACTTGCCCAAAGGAAGTAGCTGAGGCGAGTGGCAAGTTCGAAGTCGCCAATGACGTGCGACGCCTTCGGGTCCGTGGGCTTGGGATGCCGCTCGATCCGGAACAGGAATTGCGGCGAAACGAGCACTGCTTGCAGCGCGTATCGGAGAGCAACTTCGGCAGACTCGCCATCGTCCTTCGCGACTTTCACGTAGCGATAGAAGCTGTCCACTTCCTGCGGCGTCACTGGCCGGCGAAAAGCGCGGCGCGTGAACTCGGCGACAATCTGGCGAAGGCAGGCGTCGTCATACTTGCCCGGCCATTCGCCGCAGATCAGCACCTTCGCATGGCTCGGTGGTGGCTCAAAGGGCGCGGGATTGTAGGGTCCACGCACGTCCAGATACTCCACCAGCATCCCTCTGTCTTCGTTCACAACCTTGCCCTGCGCGTCGATGAAGTGTGCCCGTAGCGTGTGTGGGCCGGCCTTCGGTCGAATCTTCAGATCGAGCACCCGGGGGCGATTGGGTGGAGCCACAATGTCGAAAGTGCGTTCCTCCTTGCCATCGATAAGCGCTACGATGCGCAGACCGTCTTCGGGAATCGCGCGGCGGCCAGCGATGGCGATGCGAAGCTCGTAGTCAGCCTCCACCGGGAAGGAGTGCTTCACTTCGAGCGAACCCACCGGGCCGTTGTGCTTCACTCGATCGGAGCGGTAGCGGTCGCTCGTCTCCTTGAATGTGCGCGGGACAGCAATCGCAGCCTTGGCTATCCGGCTCGCGGCGATCATGTACTTCTCCATCAGCGCGGGAGACATCGACAGCACATCCCCGATGTTGTCGAAACCATAGCCCGAGTCGTCCACCGGGAACGTCTCGGCGGGCCGGAGGTCGATCCCCACGAGATCGCGAATTGTATTGTTGTATTCGGCTCGATTCAGGCGTCGCGCGGTGACGCGGCCGGGGTCGGGCCTGACCGACTTGTCATAGCGTGCGTACTCATTCGTAAGCCACGTGAGAATGCCGTCCACCTCGGCATTTGACGGTGCGGGCCGGCCCTTTGGCGGCATCTCACCAGTGCGAATCTTACGGGCGGCTTTGTCCCATAGCTCTTGTTCCGCAAGAACCGCATCCACGGTGCGAAAGCGCTCCAAGTCCAGATTGGCGACCTTGGCCTTGGTGCTGTGGCACGCATTGCAGTGCTTGGCCAGGAACGGCTTCGCCACCTTGCGAAAACCAGGATCGCCGGCGCCGAATCCCCGGGCGCTAACAAAACTTAACAAGAAAGCGAATCGTAATAGGAGCATGTGAGCATCTTAATGACAAGACTGGTGTTAGACGAGTGAGGGTTACAGTTTCACTCATCAAGCGCCGGATGTCTTCAGCGTACTACAGCGAGCCCTGTAACCTTCGGACGCTGAGTAGCACCTTCAAAGTAATGCTGTTCGATTGCTGTTCAAGCCTATGAAATACACTGCTGTCGCTCTTGTTCTCAGCCTCCAGATTGTGGTGGCTCAACGCGTGGAAGTGCGAAGCGCGCCGACGCTGGCCATGCCCACCGCGGTTGATTCCAACAGTCCCGCCTTTTGGCTGGATGGCCAACTGATGGTGCTGAACTCGGCGGGCGTCGCCCTGCTCACTAGCGGACGTGATCAGTTTTACTACGAGGGCGATACGGACTCCGTGGAATTTGAAACGTCGAAGCATCAGCCCTTCTGGATCGAAGCCGCCCACCTCGACGAGGATGGCGTGCTGTGGGCCTGGTATCATCACGAGCCCGGCGGCGTGTGTCCCGACGGTCTCACCGCACCCGTGATCGGTGCGATGTATTCCAAGGACGGTGGCCAGACGTTCTTCGACCTAGGCATCGTGCTGGAGTCCGGTGAGGCCGTGAACTGCCGCGCGCAGAACGGATACTTCGCGGGAGGCCATGGTGACTTTTCCGTGATTCCCGACCGCGAAAAGCGATTCTTCTACTTTCTGTTCACCAACTATTCAGGAGACCCGAAAGGGCAGGGCGTCGTGATCGCGCGCATGGCCTATGAGGATCGCAAGGACCCCGTGGGCACCGTCACGAAGTATTTCGAGGGCGAATGGAATGAGCCAGGCCTTGGGGGCAAAGTCACTGCGATCTTCCCCTCCCGGGTCACCTGGGAACGTTCGGACGCCGACTCCTTCTGGGGACCATCGGTTCACTGGAACACGCACCTGCAGAAATACGTGGTGCTGTTGAATCGAGCTTGCTGCAAGCCGCGATGGCCGCAGGAAGGCATCTACATCAGCTTCAATGGCGATATTGGCGATCCTTCCGCATGGGCACAGCCGCAGCGAATTCTCGCCGGAAGCGACATCGGATACGGACCCGGATACTATCCGCAGGTGCTCGGCACCCAACAGGGCGAAACGGATTCGCTTGCCAGCGCCGTGGCACGCATGTACGTCCACGGGATTTCGAACTGGGAACTGGTGTTCTATCAGTAGCGCACGGCATCGCGCACCAACGGTTCCCCGCGGCTGACGAGCAGCGGCATCATAAAACCCAGCAAACTCAGCCACAGACCGAGATACACGGATCGCGGCGCGTAGGTCATCGTCACGTGATGACGCCCCGCAGGCACCGGCACCCCACGCATGAACCCATTCACTTCGTACACGGGAACGGGTTTGTTGCTGACCACCGCCTTCCATCCTGGCGCCCAGTGATCGCTCACCAGCAGCATCCCGGCGCACCGCATCTCGACATCCCATTCGAGCGTGTTCGCGCTCTTGGAGCGCCATCGTGGTGTCGCACTCTCGCACTGCTCCATGAGGGGAGGATTGTCTTGCAGAATGACCATCGAATCGAAACGGAGGTCCGGCTTCTGCATCAGCGCGACGGCTTCGTTTCTTGAACGCGCGCGCCTCGCTTCGTGAACGGTCCACGCTCTCGGCTGTACTCCCTGATATTCGAAGACCTTGATGCCCGCGCGGCCTTCAAAGACGAGCGTTGGACTGCCGGCCTCCGGCTGATTGCGTCCCACGTAGTAGCGCCTCCCGAGCAGATCGTTGATGCGGGCATCTCCCTGAAGCCGGAACAGGTTCACCATGGCTGAGACTCCGCCACCCACTTCGTCCAGCCCATACCAATCCCCGAAGTTCATGGGAATGTCCCGCGAGTTGACTTCAATGCGGAATGGCCCGGGTTGCCGGTGAAGGAAGGCTGCCACGTCGTCCGTGTCGCTCATCTTCTTCAGGTAGTAGCCGTCGTCCTCGCGATGCGTGTAGTAAGCGCCGACCTGCTGACCGTATTGGAAAACCACCAGCAGTAAGGTGAGCGCCGAGAAAGCGCGGACGCTGATGTTGCCGGAACGCCACATGCCGCACAGCGCAAGGCACAGCGTCGCAGTCAGTGCGGTAAGCGCTCCCCATTCGTACTCCATTCCTTTCGCCGGACGTGCGGTCTGCAGCACGAAGACCGCTGTCCACAGAATCAGTGCGAAAACTCCAAGGCCTCGGAGCACGTTGCGAATCCAGCGATCCGCCGAATTACCGGTCAGCGCATCGAACCCATAGGCGGCCAGCCCTGCGATTCCCATCGTGACGAAGTACAACGCGGTGGAAGGATTCCGCGCCTTGTCGAAGTTCGGCATCAACGCATAGAGCAGGCCGTGAAACACGGAGAACGAACCCAGCGCGAGCATCACGCCCGCCACCGGCAATGCGGCGAAGAGTGCCGCTCCGCCACTGTTGAGCGGCGCTCCAAACGCAAACAGCGCAAGCACCACCACGACAACTCCAACGAATGAGGAGGTGTGATTGTGGACTTCGGGCACGACCAGCCCGAGGAGCGAGGTCGGCGTCATGCTGAAGGTCGAGTGCACCGTGTGCGGAATCTTGTCCTGCCAGGTGACCGGCTCCTTCGCGTTCACCCATCGGTAGGCGATCTTGCCATATTCATGGGCGGGCAGAATCTGCACCGCCGCGGAGAGGAATGCGACCAGCAGGAGGAGAGAGACCGAGAGCACGGCCTGCCGCCGCATTCCCCCGCGCGCCGTCGCGACCCGCCCGGCCCACCAGGCAGTAACAAGTGTCGCGACGAAAACCGGAATCTGATGATGTCCTGAAAGAAAGGCAATCCCGAGGAAGAGCCCCGCAAGCGCCGCATTGGTCATGGGCCGCTCGCCACGCGCACTGCGCAGGCTGAACAGCATCACCAAGGGCGTCCAGATCGTGCTGTTCAGCATCTGCGGCCATCCTACTTCCCCGAGATATCCGGCGCACGCGAACGCGATCCCCGCAATCAGCGAGGCCGTCACGGACCGGCCCACGTCACGCACCAGAAGATACATGAACCAAGCCGCAAGAAAATGCATAAACACCAGGTACCAGTTCAGAAAATGCGGATTGATTCGGCCGTTTTTGAGAGGGAGATGAAACAGCAGGATGTGAAACGGAAACGCCGCGCCAGGCTGCACCTGGCCAATCAGGGTTTGCCCCGCGCGGTGATGTGGATCCCATAGCGGGACGTGATGACTGTGCCATTCGCGAGCCTGAAACTGGAACCAGGGAAGCACCTGGCTCACCATGTCCGGATGGTCCATCCACGTGTACTGATTGGTCAGTGTGATTTTCCAGAAAAGTGCGGTGAGGATCGCCATCAGCAGCAGAACCGGCCGCACCGCGGGCCACAGGACACCACGGCGGAAAGGGCGCGACGCATTCGGGCCGACGATTGTAGTTGTAGTGGGGGAAACAGCGTTGAGCAGCATCCGGGCTCCAGTTGACTTGGGGAGAAATTCCAGCCGGACGCGGGAGAAAGGTGGGTACACCTATACCGTAAAGCATCTTGCCGCGGGATTCAAGAAGATTTTTTTCGGGAATCCGCGGAAAACAAAAAAGCCGCCGGATCTGGGATGATTTTCCAGAACCGGCGGCCAGTGGTTCCAACAGGAGGATCGACGGACTAATTCTTGTCGGGGAGAATCAGGAACGTGAAGGGAGTTGCTCCACCCGGGTTGTCCACCGCGACGATAGTCCGGACAATGCCGCTCCAGGTCCCGATGCGGCCGGAGTCGATGGCAACCGTCTTCGTGTTCGCTACTGCCACCCGAGTTTGATAGGTTGCGGCAGGCACCTCCAGATAACCGGAGGCAGCCTTAAACGGCACACCAGTGAGCGCCGCAGTCTTGCCTTCCAGCGTCTCGAAGGGCGAGGTCACATAGACGTCCACAGCGGGCGCGCTCGGGGCGGCGTGGATCGCGCGGACACGCACTTGGCCGCTACGAGGCTCGACGATTTCATCGGAGAGTAACAGAAGCTCAAGAGCCGGAGCCTTGCCGACGAAGCCCACAGCCATCGCCGTGTAGAAACGGCCCGCTTGAAGGGTCGGATTCGCGCTCAACACCGTGGTGGCAGTACCGGATACGTTCACCTTGACTTCGTAGGTACCCGCGGGAACCGGAAGATACTCGGAATACTCCTTGAAAGGAAGAGCCTCAAGGACCTTTCCGTTGTTGACCAGAATGTCTACCGGCGGAGCGTCCGGCGAGGCGTGCACGCCACGGATTATAGCAGGTTCCATCT
>JAEUQE010000144.1:20025-22176 GCA_016789785.1 Bryobacterales bacterium | reverse complement strand
CACTTCCAAAGCCGAGACTGGAATCCGCCTCCCCACGGTCACGGAGATTTGCGCCGGGGCCGGCGGCGCGAATAAGAGCAGCAGGCAGAAAGTGGCAAGCCGCGACATCTGTCCGGATTATTAGCACATTGCCCGGTCGAGCGGGAGGCTGCTGAATTTTCCCTTCTGATTTTTTCGGAAGGCGTGACGATTTTTGCAGCCCGGCCGCACTGTTCTGAGTAAGATGCCAGAAACCACACCAGAAGTCATGAATGCTCTCAAGGCGAAAATCGTGGACACGCTCCGCGGCGCCTACATGGATCGCGTCGCGTTTTCGCTGGGATCGTACCGGATCTCGGGTTCGATGATGCGCACCGTTGCCGATCACATCGAATCGGGACAGATCATGCTGATCTACCGGCCGTCGCTCAAGGGACGCGCCGAGTATGACTCGGTGTACGACGTGCTGTATGTCGGCTTCACCGAACTCAAGAATACGAAGGCGGCTTTGCTGCTTCATGAATGCGTGCATGCAGCCATGGATGCCCACGGATGGAACGTCAACGTCACTACGTCGGAGGCACTGGCGTATATCGCCCAGGCGATGTATCTGCAGTTGGCATTCGCCACGAATCTGGACGGCGGGCCATTCCACGTGGCTGCGAACTCCATCGCCTCCACGCTTCTCGGACGCGGCACGCCCTCCGCGGACCAAGTGATCGCACTGCGAGATGCGTTGCTGGCCGATGCCGACTACAAGGACTCCTACTACGCAAAGGCTCACTACAACGGCATCCACGGGTTCTGGCGCGTGGCCGGCGGAAAACTGTTCGAACTCGCGAAATACTACTACCCGGATCTGGCCTCAGCCGCCTAACCTAACGACGCTTCGACGCCAGGCACCGCTGGATCCTCGATCTTTTTCATCTCCGCGATCAGCTTGCGCTTCAGGTCCGTGACCAGTGCACGACTCTCCGGCGCGATGTTTTTCAGCTCGGCGCGGTCCGCCTGCAAGTCGTATAGCTCGTCCTTGTCTTTGGGGTTGAGATTCAAAATCAGTTTGTAGCGGTCCGTGCGTAAGGCTTTTACGGTGGGACGCGCGGCGTCGTCACCATGCATCGAGTAGACGAAGCTATCGCGCCATGCGGGCTTCTTCCTGCCTCCATCCACCATTGCCTTCCATGACATCCCCTGCATCGGACGCCCCGGCTTGAGCCCGCAAAAATCCAGCACCGTAGGCGCGATATCCACGTTCGATGTGAACGCATCCACCCGTTGACCGGCCTTCACCGCTTGCGGATAACGCAACAGGCACGGCACTCGCAATGACTCTTCGTAAGCCTCCATCTTGCCGTGCAGGCCATGCTCTCCATGGAAGAATCCGTTGTCGCCCATGAAGAGAATAATCGTGTTCTCGGCGAGCTTTTCCTGTTCGAGAAACGCCATCAACCGGCCGACGCTATCTTCCACTCCCATCAGGCAGCGGAACTGATCGCGCTCGCGCGCCGCCCAAGCGGTGAGGTTGCCCGGTGCATCTCCCGCCGTCTTCTTCTTGTTCTTCTTGCGCTCTGCCCGGCGGGATTCGCGCGCCATGCCCGACTCCGGATTCTGGCTCTTGCGCCGGACTCGCTCCGGCTTGCCTTCATCATCGATGAAGAACGAGGCGGGCGGTTTGAACTCGATGTCCGCGAAGTCGCCCTCATGGCCCGGCGCGGGCGTGAATGGACCATGGCAGGCCTTGTAGCCGATCCAGGCGCAGAAGGGCTTGTCCCTGCCCGCGCGCATGAAGTCGATCGCTTGCGTGGTGACGATCTCGGTGTCGTAGCCCTTCAAGTCGACCCACTTGCCGTTGACGTTTTTCCGTGGATCGACGTAGCTGCCTTGTCCCACCTGCGCCGACCAGAAGTCATAGCCGGGCTGCACCCGGTCATCGCCATCCATGTGGAACTTGCCGATATGCGCGGTGCGCCAGCCGTTCGATTGCAGCACACGCGGCAACGATTGCATCTCCTGATTCCAGCGGGTCTGGTTTCCGATGATGCCGTTCTTGTGTGGATAGAGCCCGGTGAGACAGCAGGCGCGGCTCGGCGCGCAGAGTGACATCGCCACGAAGTTGTTTGTGAACACGACGCCCTCACGGCCCAGGCGATCGATGTTGGGCGTCCTCATGAA
>JAEUQE010000144.1:12986-19925 GCA_016789785.1 Bryobacterales bacterium | reverse complement strand
AGTGACATCGCCACGAAGTTGTTTGTGAACACGACGCCCTCACGGCCCAGGCGATCGATGTTGGGCGTCCTCATGAACGGACTGCCCGTGAGACTGAGCGTCGCGTAACTCTGATCGTCGGTGAGAAGGAATAGGAAGTTCGGACGCCGTCCGGCGCCGCGGGCGGTATGGACAAAAGGGCCGGCGGAAAGTGCGCCGATTGCGGCCCTGCGGGTAAGAAGGCTGGGCATAGCGCCTTTTATTCTTTCAGAGGTTGCGCCGCGCGGCTGGCTTCGTGCGGCGCTTCAGAAGTTCGGTAGCGTATTCCTTGTGCTAGCCTCGCCCCCATTGCACCTCGTCCGCAGTCCGGGGCGCCGGATTGAGAGCCGGCACCTGGAGTTTCGACGTTTGAGGTCCGAAACCGCTGGTACCAGGAAGAGTGCGACCGCGCCCTCTTGCGGTTCTAGCTGCACCACAGTGGTTCACGTTGCTATGCTTGAAGCATGGCTACTCGAAAAGCGGCGCCTGCCAGATCCATTCGCCAAAGCGTCACGATACCGGCGACGCTCGTCTCAGCGGTCCGCCGCACCGCCAGGGAACAGCACCTCACGATGAGCCGCGCGTTGGTATCTCTGGCCGAGCGCGGCGTTCGCGCGGAAGCGGAAGCAAAGGAACAACTGAAGACTTCCTATGATCGCTTCCTTGCAGAGAATGATCCGGCCCGGAAGAACGATGCGGGCAAAGATCTGATCCGCGCAATCTTCGGGAAGAATTCAATTGCCGAAGATTCAATTCGATAAGCTGCCCCGGCCGGTCTGGCAGCATCTTCTCCAAAGGGTCGATGAGCGCCGCATCTCACTGGCGGACTTGCTCGCCCTGCAAGAATGGGTCAAGACTGGCCCAGTTGCACCGCCCGGAGATTGGTACAAGGATTTTGGCTCTTTCATTTTGTGCGGCACCGGCCAGTTTCCTAAGACGGTTCTAGAGAAGAGTATGAAACCGTTCGGTTCGCCGATCCCTTGATCGAGTGTCCCTGTGCCCTCGGAGTGAGCAGGTGTCGGCTTGAGAGCCGGCACGGGACGCGTGGGCGGGGGCGCTACGGCCCTCGGCGCTCATCACATACGAGGCCGCATTTGTACAAGGCGATTCCAGCAAGGCTGGTAGCGCCGGATTCGGGGACCGGTGTCACGCTCCACCATCACGATCCGCTGCGAGCCGCGGTGACGCGCACCGGAGGCAGCACTTGCGAGAACGCAAGATCCTCCCATCCATTCAGGACATTGGAAGTCGGGGTTGGTGGCTTCGCCTCGGGCGCGGGCGTGCGCAGGCTCTCCCCAACCACCAGCGTCACGGGACCCGAAACCGTCAACGGCGGAGGTTGAGGCGGGCGCAAGGGTGGACCGGGGGTCATTGCATAGGATGGATTGACTTGGACCGGGTACACCACTCGTCCGGCATCGGAGTGTGGCGTCACCGCTGGGAAATGGACACTCGGTGAATGCACTGGTGCCTGTGCGACATAGCCGTAAGCCAGGTGCTCAGGCACAAACGCGGGAGAGCGCCCCTCGCCATAAACCGCGTGCTGGGCCGCTGGCTGCTCGTGGCACGTCGCAGCGATCTCGGCTTCCAGTCCTTCCACCTCCCGCGTGAGCGCTTCCACCACTCCCTGTAAACCAGCGATATCCATCGCAGATATGCCGATCGCGGGTTGCGGATGCAGCCTAACTTCATGCAGCGTTCCTGGCTGCACGGAATTGGCGGCTTGCGCGAGTCCCGCGGGGACAGGCGTCGCGGGAATGAGAGGCCCCGGAAGAAACGGACCTGGGAGAAAAGGCCCTGGAACGATCGGCGCTGGTGCATAGGGCAGGGCAACATAGGGAGGCGGCTGCCAGGGATCCGTCGCTGTCACGGGAGTGGCCGCGGGGGGAGCCCCTGCATTCGCAGGACCCGGCCTTGAGGGCCGAATGGGCGCGGGCCGTTGATCATCGTTGTCCGGCTCCTTGGGCGCCTGCTTGATCTTGCGAGGTCCCGGAATCGCGTAAGACCTGGGAGCTTCGGCCTCCTCCGTCTGCCCTTCGATCGGAACCCCGATGGACGACATCAGTTTGCGCGCCTCCGTGGGAGGCATGTAGTCGGACGCCATCTCGAACAGCTTCTGGTTGGAATCCAAGTGTTCGGACTTGCCATGCGGACTGGCTTCCCATAGGCGGCGTGCCTTCTTGAAATTCGCAACGGCGTCCTGCACTCGGCCGCACAGCAGATAAACGCTGCCGAGGTTTTCGAGCGCGGTTCCGAGACGGGAATCACGCAGCCCTTCGAAACGCCCGACTGCCTGCTGCAGGTGCTCGACCGCGGGTCCATAGTGCCCGAGCACGTAGTGAGCGCCGCCCAGGCTCATCAACAGCGATGCCAGCTCTCCGGCATTGCCGCCGAGTTGCCGTTCGCGGACCTTCAAGGCCTGTTCATAGAACTTGACGGCCCCTTCCCAATCCTCCCGAGCCTGGCAAAGCAGGGCGAGTGCCTGCAGATCGCTGGCGGCCTCTTCGGAGTCCGTATCGCAGACCGCCGTGTGTGTCTCAAGCGCCTTTTCAAGCAGCTCGCGCGCTTCCTCCGGACGTCCGGCACGGGCTAGGGTGCGGCCGCAATCGTTCTGGCAATCGGCAGTCAGCTTGTGGTTCCCGCCGCATTCGCGTTCCGCAATTCGAAGGGCCTCATTCTGATATTGCAGCGCCTCGTCCCACTTCTCACGTTCCGCCCACGAAGCGCCGATGGTGCGGTTTCGTTCAATCAATGCCGCATGATCAATGGGCTTGATCTTCTCCTGCACCTTCAGCGCATCCACCAGGTGCCGGATGCCGGAGTCCTTGTCATCCTCGAAGAATGCGACCTTGCTCAGCAGTTCGTGACAGGCAATCGCGTCAGGGCCGGGCTGGCTGTCGCGCAACCGTTCGAGCGCCTGGATGGCCGACTCGCGAGTTTCGGCGCGCTTGTCGAGATTCCATCGCGCCGTGGCGAGCGACAACAACAGCTTCGCCTGATGCTCTTTGCGCACCCCGCTGCCGTCCAACAACTGAAGCAGATACCGTTCCGCTTCGGCGTAGCTGCCGTGCGCCAGCAGGGCTTCGCCGCGCCGCAAGTCGGCATCCTGGCCATTGGAAGATCGCGAGAACCCGGGCACCGCATGACGCATGGCGCGCGCCATCAGCTTCATCCGGCCAAGTGCATCCATTTACACTTCCACTTCCGCGCCCCGGAACCCACCGTGATCTCGTGAAGAACGAAAGGCGGATTCGCTGCCGGGAGCAATTTCCACTGCGCTACGAATTGAGTTCGCACGTAGCTTATCGGCCCGGATTCAGGCCGTTTTGAGCGAACACAGGCGAACGCCTCAGGTTCGAGTGAGGTAGCGCCGGATCGATTGCGCCGAAGGTGCTTATTCCATGGAATCGTGAACCTTTGAGTACTAGCATCAAGGTGGAAGGGCTGCCGGCATGTGCCGCGCCAGAGCCCCGCTGGAGGTTGCGTGAGCCGCTGCTTGTATTGTGGAGAGCCCGTGCCGCTGTTAGCGCGGTTGCGGGGCTTGGAACAATTCTGCAGCAAGGAGCATCGCAAGAACTGGCAGGATGACTATGCGCGTCTTGCCATGGAGTCGTTACAGTTGACGGACCGGATGGCTCGGCCCGTTACGGCGGGTCCGCCCGCGCCAGTGGAACCCGAACACCCGCGCGCAGCCTCCGCGGCGGATCCTGCCACTCCGCCTCCCGCATACGGAGTTCCGAGGTACTCGATTCTGAAGTTGGATCTGCCTCCGGAGCCGCCCCCTGCTTCGCAGATACCCGTTTCGCAAACACCGCCGGCGCCTCCGCAAACGCAGGCGCTACGCTACTCAATTCTGCAATTCGCGACGCCCACACCGCCGCCTCCTGCGCCGCCACCGCCACCGCCTCCGGATCCGCCGTTGCATGACCAGGCGTTTCCTGAACTGTGGCCTCGTGACACGTTACCGCGGATGCGGCGGGTGCGATGCGTGGCTGAGGATTTCTCCACCGGCGAAGCATGGAAACCTGAGATGCCTTTTGTGGGAGGTGGGATGCCGATGGCGCGCGGCTACTCCTATCTGGATGAGGCGATCGAATTGGATTGCGCACCGGGGCATCGAGGCTTCGAGGCAGATGGTGGACAGCCAACACCGATTACTCTGCGGCACCAGACGAGCCTGGCAACGTCGGGCTTGCGGCGGGCCTCGCTGGAGTTGGCTGCGGATTTGGACGCTCTGGCTCCTGCAAGGATGGTTTCGATTCGCGATGCGGATTACGAGCCGTTGGCACATCAGGCGGAACTGCACCCAGTGTTGCCCGTCACTCGCCTCCAGACTGTTTTCACTTGGATTGACGACGAGCCCTCCACTTCGGAGCTGGAAGCCGAGCCTCCGGAGCACGTGCTGGCAGGCACACTGCGCCTCGATCAGCCCTCCGCGATCGAATCTGTGGAGCCCGCATCAAGAATGGCCGCGGCTCTCGATCCTGGGCCGAGTCCTCTGATCGCATCGACGCGCGGATTGTGCACATCTAAAATCCAACTTGCGCAAGCGGGGTTGCTGCCCGGGGACTTGCCGGATGCCGTCGATCAGCCATTCGGATTTCGTGCCATTCCGAGCGAGCCCTTGGCCTGTGCGCCGAAGCCGCCGGTGTGGGCGGTAGCCGCGCTGTCAGCGGCTACGGAAAGCGCACCGCTCGCGGGTCTGCAGCCGCTGGAACCCCGTGCCTGCGTACCTTGGTTGGCACATGCAACGTTGGAAGCCTGTGAACTGGCCTTCGCGCCTCAGCCCTACGTGGAGCGTCTCCCCTCGCCCGAAGTCACGTTGCGAGTCCCGGAGGGCGAACTGGAACCGGCGGATGTCTCAGGTCCAATAGACGCTTCTCCATGCAACCGTCTCCATGCCGAATGCCTGGCGTTTGCCTCCACCGTCGCGGTTCCAGGTAGAACACACAGGATTGCGGTTGCGGCTCTGGCGGAAGAAGACGGTTTGTTTGACGAAGAGGTGTGTGGCCAGGATGCCGGCCCGGCAGCATACAGCGGACTGGCTGGCGCCATCGAGTTTGGCCTCGCTCCGAGTTTGCCTCGAATCGGGCGTGAGATGCCGCGGCCGGCCGAAAGTCCGGTCTTCGACGCCCGCTACGTTCTGCATCATCGAACGCCGCCCCCGTCCCAGCCCGCGTTGATGGCCCGAACGGTGATTGGCTCCGAGTTCGGCGATCTGCACGAAGTGCTCGCGCCGGGCGGTGAAGCACTTCCGCGGTCTTTGGCGGGGGCACTGGCGGCACTGGGAATGCGCAACACACAGCTACCGAAGCTCAGGGCGCCGGCAGCGCCGCTTCCTCCGCGCAGGTTCAGTGCAATGCCATCCGCCGCGGCAGGTGTGTATGTACCACACCTGCATTGCCATCCGTTTCGTCCGCGGGTACTGCAAGCGGAACCTACCACCTGCGGATAGCTCTTCATGCGAATCCACCATTCGGCGATAAGAGACTCAGATGGGTCTGTCCAATCCATTGCTGTGGTTCGTGGACAACGAACTGGTTCAGCGGTTGCTCGATGTCGACTCCGCATGCACGGACGCGGATGCGAAGCGTGACGCAGGTGCAAAGCGTGCCGTGTCGCATCCGGCGATCGCCGCCGCGATGCGTCTCTATTTGCAGGGCAAGGGGGCCGAGGCTCGCGTTGCGCTTGCTCCGGCGGTCGATGCATCGGACCCCGATGCCTTGTGGATCGCCGGACAGATGGCGTGGGAACAAGCAGGCGATCCCGCGCGGAATGAGGCTGGCCATGCCGAGCTCGAGGAAGCGTTCGTCCGCTATGAGCAACTGGTGAAGCTGCAGCCGGGGCACTTCGCGGCAAATTTTAACTGCGGGCTTTGCGCTGCGCGGTTGGAGCGCTGGGCCGATGCCATCGAACATTTTCATCGCGCGGTGGTTCTGGAGCCTGACCGTGCAGAATCGTGGTTCGCGCTCGGATCGTCTCTCCTGCAGCAGAGTTCGGCGGATGAAGCCCGCGCCGCCTTTGCACGGTGTTTGAAGCTGCGGCCCGGCTACGTGCCGGCGGTCTTCGGCGAGGCTGTGTCTCTTCAACTGACAGGAAGGCCCGGGCAGGCGGTGCCGCTCTATGAGCGGCTGATGGGCGAAGGACCCAGAACGAAGCAGATTCTGCGGAACGCGCTCGCGGCAGCGATTCATGCGGGCTCGCCACAAACGCGCCGGTGGGCGGAGCAGTTGCTGCAGGCCGACCCCGAGTCGGCGGTTGCGCTCGCCGCTCTGGCCCGCGCGGCGTGGGATGAAGGTGATGCCGGCCAAGCTGAGCAGCAGTATCGCAAGCTGGCCCTGCGCGAAGGAGCGGCATTCGAAGACTGGTACAACCTCGGCGCCGCCGCGTGTTTGCCGGGACGCTATTCCGAGGCTCGTGACGCGTTCCGAAAGGCGCTGCAAATGAGACCTGGTGATGTGGATGCACTGGCGGCCATGGCGATCTGCGAAGAGCACTGCGGGGATTGGTCCGCCGCCGCGGGAACGTGGCGGGAACTTGCATCGCTGACACCCGGCGTCGCAAACGTCCGGTTCCGCCTTGGCGTGTGTCTCGATCAGATCGCGAGCGATCAGCCGGCCAGCGATCAGAACATGACCGAACAGTTAGCGCCGCCAACGGAATCGCGCAATGCGTTTGAACGCTGCCTCGAACTGGATCCAACGCATCTCGAAGCATGGCTCCATCTCGGCACGCTGCACTACAACGCGGGTGATCTGCCGCAGGCCCGCAAGTCCTTCGAGATGGCTCTGGAACAGGACCCCGCGAACCTGACCGCATCCTTGGGATGCCTTCTGGCCGCGGCTGGCGAGGGCGATATCGCACGGGCGGAGGCGCTGTTTGGCGCGTGCCCCGCGGACAACTGGTACGCTCCGTTCCGCA
>JAEUQE010000144.1:0-12887 GCA_016789785.1 Bryobacterales bacterium | reverse complement strand
GGATTGGGACCGGGCCATCGCGCTCTACGGTACGGCTCTCGATCGCAATCCCGACTGCGCCGAGGCGCACTGGAACCTGGCCGCTGCGCTGGCTCATGAGGATCGCACGACGGACGCGCTGACGCACTTGCAGCGGGCGCTCGAATTGAATCCGGAGTTCGCGCGGGAGTTGATCGATTGAAAGCACTGCCCGCTCCGCCTCGAACCCAACAATCGTATCGAGGCCTGTGCGCGGGGCCCGCGAAACGCCCCTGGTGGATCGTAAGCGCTCACCACTGGTACTCTTCCGCGCGGTTCGCCAACCCCTCCTTCACGGCGCATTTTCGCTCACCTCGCCCTGCGCTACCGCGAGGCGCGAGGGGCGCGGCGCGATGTGCAACGTGAACCGTATTGAACCTAACGGAGGCGCGTCAACGCGACATAGCGAATGTCGGCCACCTGCGTTGCCTTGATCTCGCTGGCGCGCAACGTGAGAAGGCCACGCTTCTTGTTGAGCGAGAACGTCCCGAGCCGTAGGGGCTGAAAGTCCTTCACGTAGCTCTCGCCGCGCTCGACACGGTCTTCCTTCGCGCCCACCAACGGCGGATCGTTCGCAACCCGGATCACGCCACTAGCCGTCTTGCCATCGAAGATCAACTCCACCGTCGAGCCAACGTCGGCAGCGGCACAGGTGTAGTAGAGGTCCACTGCGTAGTTCCCTGCCTCGCCGACTTCGATGTCCCACGTCATGCGGTCGTCCTTCGACTTCCAATTTGTGAAGAACGAATCATTGGGATGTCTGGAACTGCGCTCGATTCCGCCATGCGGCACGCCATCGCGTGCGGGCAGCAACGTCAAGGAGGCGTGGCCGACAGGATAGGGGCGATCATCCGCGCCCACCAGCGGCAACATTTCGCTGGCCCATTGTTTTTGCGCCTTGAGTAATCTGGCGGCAACCTCGGGCTGTTGCTGTGCGACATTGGTGCTTTGTCCAGGGTCGGCGTCCATATCAAACAGTTGCCCGTCGGGATCTAGCCGGTACTTCTGCGTGCGCACGCTGACGCGATTGCGCTGCAGAGAGAAGATCATGCGGTCGGGCCAGTCTGCCGACTCTCCCAATAGCAGCGGCTTCAGACTCTTGCCATCCAGCGGCTTCGTTCCGACCTTCGGTACGCCTGCCATCTCAGAAAGTGTCGGCAGCAGATCCGTCGCACCGGCGATCTGCTTCACTCGCGTACCCGGTTTGATTCTCCCGGGCCATCGCATCAATAGCGGCGAGCGGATGCCACCCTCGTCCGTCGACCCCTTGATGCCTTTCATACCGCCATTCCAGCGCCAGCTATTCGGGCCGTTGTCGCTGAAGTAGAGGACGATCGTGTTGTCGGCAAGGCCCATTTGGCGAAGTTGGGACAGCACACGGCCGACGTTCCAGTCGATGTTCTCGCACATGGCCAGCGCGGCGCGCGTCATCGCGATGTTCTCTCGCTTCGTGTCGTGACTGCGCATCTTCGGATCGGCTTCGGCGTACTTCATCCAGTAGTTTCCCGGCACCTGCATGGGCGAGTGCGGAGTGTTCAGCGCGAGGTAGCAGAAGAAAGGATTGCGCCGGTTCTGTCGCACGAAATCGATGGCGTGATCGGTAAGGTCGTCGGTGATGTAGCCGTTGCCGCGCACGAGCTTGCCGTTATGGTCGAGTTCGGGCGAGAAATAGTGGCCCCAATGGCCATGCGTGAAACCATAGAATTCATCGAAGCCCCGCGAGTTCGGATGATAGGGATGCTGGGTGCCGTTGTGCCACTTGCCAAAGATCGCGGTGCGGTAACCTGAGGCACGAAATGTATCAGCGATGGTGGACTCATCCGTATTGAGACGTTCCTGCCCCGTGGAGACACCGCGGACTCCGCCGCGAGGGTGATAGCGGCCGGTGAGGAACTCGGCGCGGGTAGGGGCGCAGACGGAGCAGACGTAGAAACGATCGAACAACGCGCCGTCACGCGCCAGCGAATCAATGTTTGGCGTCGAGAGATTGGTGTTGCCGTGAACGCTCAGGTCGCCCCAGCCCTGATCATCGGCGAGAATGGCGACAATGTTCGGGCGCCGGACCGGAGTCTGCTGTGCCGGGGTCTGCTGCGCGAGGCTGGAAGATGCGGCGGCGCCGGCGCCACCCGCAACCTGAAGGAATCGACGGCGAACAATCGGACTGGGCATGCGAATAGGGTATCAATCACGTTCAGTGCGCGGGGCCTTCCTTCTGATACAGGAAGGTTCACACTGAGCACCTGGCCATCTTTGAGGAGAGCGCTACGAAGACTTTCGTAGGAGAGGCGATGCAATGGAACCTTCTGTTCCACGGCAAGCGCGGCAGCGGCGCCGGCGGCCTGCCCCAGCGCAAGGAACGTCCCCTCCGACGGATCGCGCCGTAGGCGACGTGCGAACTCGCCAGCGGCGTAATCAGATTGGATGCTTCGCGCTCTCTGGGGATCCTGGACCGCCAGAAGATGCCAAACGGTCCCAAATCTTCACCGCCGAATACGAAACCTTCGTTGTACACCGCACCCTCACGCACAGTCCGGGGAACGTGGTGTGTATCGGGCGGCCAGTTATGCCACGGCGACTGGATCCGCCACGGGATGCGGATTGATTCGGCGAGTGTGGTGTTCGGTGGCCTGAATTGTTGGCGACAGCCCGCGCTTGGGATTGCCAGGCACCCAATAGGGACCCCAAGCCCTCCCCCATCGCGCCGCCGAGGTGCTTTTCGGGTGCAACCACTGCAACCAGTACAACGCGCCGTCCCATGCGATCGGCCTGCACGGCTGCCGTGACACCCGCGGCGCTGCCTCCATAAACAGCGACATCAAACTGTGCGCAGTTTGCGAACTGGATCAACGTCAGAAGCAGCGAGAAAAAAATGCGTCATCCCCGGCCTACGAACGGCATGGACGACGCCATCACGGTCATGAAGAGGACGTTGGCATCCAGCGGCAGATTCGCCATGTACGCCACGGCGTCGGCAACATGCTGCACATCCATGCGAGGCTCCACCATCGTCGTCCCGTTCGGCTGCGGAACACCCTCCGTCATGCGCGCGGTCATCTCGGTTGCGGCGTTGCCGATATCGATTTGCGAGCAGACGATGTTGTTCGCGCGGCCATCGAGCGCGATGCTCTTGGTGAGCCCCGTCACCGCGTGCTTGGTCGCAGTGTAGGGCGCGGAATACGGCCTCGGAACGTGCGCCGAGATGGAACCGTTGTTAATGATGCGTCCGCCCTGCGGAGTCTGCGCTTTCATGATGCGAATGGCCTCTTGTGCGCAAAGAAACACGCCGGTGAGATTGACGTTCACCACTGCGATCCATTGCTCAAAGCTGAGATCTTCCATCGGAATGGCTGGTGCGCCCATGCCTGCGTTGTTGAACAGCACATCGAGGCGGCCGAATTCCGATACGGTTCTCGCGAATAGGCTCTTCACCGACTGTGGACTCGCCACGTCGGTTTGAACCGCAAGCACTGGAGGTCCGCCTTGCACCAACGCGGCAGTTTTCGCGAGTTCGCCTTCGCGTCTGCCCGCGAGCACCACCGCGCAGCCAGCCTGATGCAGCGCCAATGCCGAGGCGCGTCCGATGCCGCTGCCCGCGCCTGTGACCAGCGCAATTCGTTGGAAATTTGCCATGTCCCTATTGTGAAGTACGCACCATGGTTCGCGCGTTGCAGGCGGAAGCGACTCGTCTCCGCACGTAGCGTGACGGCGATGAAAGCGCGGCTGCCCTAATTCCCCTTGGGATCAAAACGATCGAGCCTGAGGAGGAGTCTTCGCAGGCTCGGAGCATTGGTGGATGCCCGTTCCCAGTTCCACTTCTCCGTGACGAACTCAGAGAGACATGAGTTGTATTCGGGACCCACGGAGGCGCCGCTGGACGCCTTGGGCAACAGCCTCTTCCTGGCCTCGCGGTTACGGCCCTGACTGGTCAATTGAAGCAGGAAACGCTTCGGATCGGGAAGTGCTTCGATGTCAGGCATGCTGCGGAGTGATGGGAGACGTATGAAGCGAAGATCACACGACCATTCTAATCCGCGAACTTCACTTCTTTGCGGCAAAGTAGCGGCTTAGCGTCGCGTCCGAGGGTGTGCGCGTCATCAGAGAGACAGCCCACATCAGGAACACCGAAATCAACGTCATGGGCACCACCGGCAGCAGACCCGCGATCGATGTGCCGTTCGCGGTGCGGATCAACAGGTCGATTCCCGCAGCCTTCCACACCACCACGGGAGGCCCGGCGGGCGCGGGCACCGTCGACTGAAAGATGGCGGTCGCAATCACAGCGGCCGCCGTAAATGCAGTTGAGGCAAAGGCCCCCCACTTGGTACTGCGCTTCCAGAACAAAGCCGCAAACAGCAGTGGACTCAACGCCGCGTAGCCCGAAAACGCATACTGCACCGCGAGATCGAAGATATTCGCTGGATAGGTGAGCGCGACAATGTATGCACACACTGTCAGCAGGATCACGAACAAGCGCCCGGTGTTCACCTGCACGGTCTCGCCAAATCGCGCTTTGCCCCCGTAGTAGGCGAAGACGTCTTCCGTGAACATGGTGGACAAGGCGAGGATCTGCGAATCCGAGGCCATCACCGCCGCCATGATCCCCGCACCGAGCAGGCCGGCCAGCCACAGGGGAGCGTAGCGCTCCAGCAGCACAAGCACGATATCGTCGGCAGCCATCTTTGCACGAAGTTCGGCACGCTTCTCGGCGGTGAGCGTTGGGCCTTTCTTGGCAAGCTCCGCGCGAGCCTCAATCTTTGCCTGCACCTTCTCCGAATCCGTGACTCTGTTCGCCGAGACGCCGAGATAGACGCATGGCATCCAGATCGCGAGAATACACAGCGGGTAGAAGATCACCGTCTTCTTGAACTGATTCATGTGCCGCGCGGTGAGACAGAAGATCGCGATATGCGGGAACGCGATGGACGACAGGGGGATGAAGGTGTAGCTGAGGAAGAACAGCGGGTGCACACGCTCGCGGGTCAGCAACGGCGCGGTTGCCGGCGAGTTCAACAGAGTTTCCATCGCTTGCGTGAATCCACCCATTCCGTTCCCGATCAGCACCAGTGCGATCGCGCCGAAACTGAGGAACATCACCGTTTGAAACGTGTTCACCCACGCGGTGCCGCGCATGCCGCCAAAGAACACGTAGCTCATGACGGTCATCGCGACAATCGCGCCACCAAGCCAGTAAGGCACAAGGCCGCCGCTGATCGCCTGCAGTGCCGTGCCCCCGCCCATCACTCCGATGATGATGTAAGGCACCAGCAACGCGGCTTGCACGGCGAAGATCAGAGTGCCGATGTGCCCGCATTCCCAACGGTCGCGAAACATTTGCACCGGGGTGATGAAGCCGTATTTCTTGCCCAACGCCCAGATGCGCGTGCCGATCACGAACAACGTCAGCGGAATGACCAGCGCGCTCGACGACGCCATCAGCGGATACGTCACGATGCCGTTGTGAAACGCGTGTCCCGACGAACCAAGAATCGTGAACGCGGTCATGTTCGTGCCGAAGAGCGACAGCAGGAATACGTACGGGCCAAGCGACCGGCTTGCGAGGAAGTAATCCTCAGCGCCCTCCGGATGCGGCCTGCGAAACGCGAAGATGCCAATGTAGAGAACGATCGCCAAATAGGCGAATACGAACAGCGCTGGAATCAATCGTCGCTCCTGTCGACTTCCCGTTCCAATTCCGCGGGCCAGGCGACTTTGACCAGTAGATACATCAGCAGTGCGATCCCCAATGTATAGACGGCATGATAGGTGAGTCCGACAGGAAGAAATCCGAATGCGAGGGGGCGCGCGTCGCGCCAGAACCAGATGTCCTGATGCATCGCCCAGTATGCGATGACTAACACTGCCAGACCCGCTGTCTTCATCGATAGAACCCAGTGTACACGGGACTCAGTGCTTCGGAGGCGGACTGAAGATCACAAGCACCACCAGGCGCCCGGGCCCTGGGTTGCGCATGGAGTGCATCACGCCTGCTTTCGCCAAGACCACATCGCCGGGCTCAACGGCCGCGACTTCCTCGCCCACAGAGGCTTCGCCGCGTCCCTCCAGAACCACGTACATCTTGTCCTGATCGCCATGCACGTGGGCCTTGTGCTCCTGGCCAGCTTCAAAGCAATTCAACCCCGTGTAGAGGTGATCGCCACCGCCAAGCGAAACTTTGCCCATCTTGGCGGGCGAATACTCCGCCATGGACGCTGCCTTGCGAAAGATCATGCCGGCTCCAGAATTTCCTTCAAGCGGCGCGCGACCGTTCGATGCTCACTGCCACGCATCATCCAGACGGAAACAAGAATCGAGCGTTCGCCCTGCAGCAGCGTGGCGATCGGCGGATCGCCATTCAGCAAGGCCGCATGCACTTCCTTGCCAGTCTTGCCGCCGCTCCAGCGAATGCGAAAGTGCGGCACCTCGTTCGCGATTTCGGGAACTTCGCGTGAGGTCTCCACATCCTTCACACCCGCCAGCATCTTCATCATTTCCGCAACGCGCGCATCCAGCATTTTGGCCTCGGCGTCGTGATCTGCTTTCACGAATCGCTCGACGGCGGCAACCAGACCAACAATCTCTTCCTTGCCGACCTTCATGCCGCGTCCGATTCCACCCGCCGGACTGATGCACTGCTGCGCGGCTTCGACGAGGTCCTTGCGCCCAAGCAACAAGCCGCTGGCCTGCGGGCCGCGCATTCCTTTGCCGCCGGAAAACGCCACGAGATCGAAGCCTTCATCCACGATGGAGCCGAGCCGCTTCGTGGGCGGCACATCCGCTGCGGCATCGTTGAATGCAGGCACGTTGTGTTTCCTGGCGATCTCGATGAACTCCTTGCGTCCGATCTTGCCGTGCGTCTCCGCTTTGTTCAGATAGAACAGCATCGCAGTCCGTGGACTGATGGCGCGCTCCAGTTCCTCTCGCGTCTCTATCTCGATCACCTTCGCGCCCACCAGGCGGATCTGCGCCTCATAGCCGGAATGATGTGCCTTCTGCTGGATCACTTCGTTGGGCATTCCACCGGTATCAGGCAGGTTCGCGAGCCGCCTGCGATCGCCTCGAGTGACGCATGCGGCGGTGGCGCAGGTGATCGCGCCAGCGGCTCCAGTGGTCACCATGGCGGCGGGCACTGAGCAAAGCTCCGCCAAACGCTCGCCAGCTTTCTTCTGGAGTTCCGGAAGATGAATGAAATATCGCGATGCTTCATCCATCGCGCGCATCACTTCGGGAGCCATCAACGATCCGCCCAGCACCGTCACCGTGCCCATGCCGTTGATGAGGGGCTTCACACCGAGTCGCGCATAGACGGAAGCATTCGCGAGTGTCGGTTCTGTCTTGGCCGCGTGGGCAGCGTTGGAAAGCGCAGCCGCAGCCGCGGATGCTTGAACAAAGCGTCTGCGTGTGGACATGCGGTTAGTGTACCGAAATCTCCCTGCTTGCGATTGAATCTGTGATACTGCTGCTTCCTGTACACCGAGCCTCCGGCCATGCACACCGCGTCGCTGGACCGTGCGGTCAGCGCGCAGGATCAGCAGACATGGAAGGACCTCGCAAAGGTTTACCGCCTCAAATTGCCGCACGTACTTGACGGCATGCGACGAGGGGACTTCTTTGCGGAGATTTCGAAGCTGAATGGCGGTCTGCGTCTGGATCAGACCGCCATCCAATAGCTATGTCACCCGCGGAGGGGGCGGTGGCACCGGGGTCTTCACGGTGCTCTTGTCGTTGGTGCACGCCGCGATCGAGAGAAGCAGCGCAATCAGCAAAGAGATACCCAGCATTCGATTCCACATAAAGGTTTTCTACCGAATCCTGTGTGGGCCGCGCAAGCCCGTTACCGTCCTTGGAAAGGCCTCCGTTTTCGCGCATCGTGGATCTGAACCTGCAGATCGGTAGGCTCGAAACTTTTTCCCGCACGCCGGTCCAGATTCAGCAGACGCGAGGCAGTTAGTTGCCTGCCCAATGCCCCCAGCCGGAATCGCCCGCTGTCTTTCGCCGACCGGCCCGAAGGGCCATCCAAGAATGGGCCCAACTGCATGCGCGCCGAGTTATTGTTCAACAGCCAGCCAAGGTGCTCGGCCTCGGCCACTCGCGGCCCGAGTTCGGGAATCCGGCCCGACTTCGGATCCCTGCAGAAGCGTTCGAAGATGGTGCGAATGATGGAGCAGTGGTCGAAGAACCGTTCGCCGCTGAGTCTCCCCACCAACCCTCTGCCTACCCATGGCGATACCACAAGGGCGGGGACTCTCGGGCCATGGTATTCAAAATCCGATCCTTCGGGATGCGACACCTTCGGAGGCGGCACATGGTCATAGTAACCTCCGTGTTCGTCGTAGGTAATGATCAGAAGTGTCTTGCGCCACACCTCAGGGTTATTGAAAAGAGCAAGAAACACCTGCAGAACGAAGTTCTGGCCGTGGGCGATGTCGGCAGGCGGATGGTCGTCATTCGCGGTATCCAGAAAGCCATAAGAATCCTGAGGCTGTTCCAGCAATCCGAGATCGATTGCCGTGGTTGCGGCTTGCCCGACATCAATGAAGTTCGGATCCACCCAAGAAACCTTCGGAAGAGTACCCGCCCGGGCATCTTCAAAGAACCGCCCCACTCCCTTGATGTTGTCGCGATCATCGCCGATTTCGCGGTCCACGGCCCACACGCTGGGAAAATCCTGAGCGTACCAGCGCCAACTCACTCCCTTCTGATCGAGAACTCTCACAAAGGCGGGAGCGAATGCGCCTTTGAAGGCTGGCATGTCATTGTCGGTGACCAGGGACGCATCTTCGCGTTTCGCGGGCGAGCCTGACAGCGCAATGGTACGGTTCACCCACGTGTTGCCCGGGAAAGAACAAAACCAGCGGTCACATACAGCAAACTCCGTTGCAAGTAAGTCGTAAACAGGAACTAACTCGCTTGGATAGTAACCCATCACATCCCTCAGGTCACCCGGACTGATGGCGCCTCCGGTTGTCCGGTTGAGTTCGCTTTGTGCGGGACCACGAAATGACTTCACGAAGCCCTTCATGGTGACCGGGTCCGTAGCCGCGGGCTCCAGTGTGCCGAACATCTGCTCCCGCACGGCGAGCACGCTGTGTCCGGGATCCGCCGCGAGAGCTGTGTTGTAGATTTCGTGGGGCGGAATCGCATCGCCGTTCATGTTGTCCGGCAGCGGATTCGAGCGCTCCGCGGCTTGCGCCGGATCCACACCGTCCACCGCGCGCCCCCGTTCGGCTTGCAGGAAGCCGAGCATCTGATCGAACGAGCGATTCTCCATCATCACCACGACAATGTGTTCGATGTTGTCGAGGTTATCCAGGGCCTGACGCTCAGTCCGCGCGATGGTTGCCGCGGGCAACGGGATCGGGTTGCCACTGGAAATGAGGCTATGCCGGACTCGCCATTCCACTACCGCCGTGTAAATCCCGTTGATCTCATTCGTGCGTTGATCCTTACGTTCGAAGCGGAGGGTCTGCCGGGAGAGCGGTTCGGTGCTCTGTGCATTCTGTGGGTCAAGAAACAGACTCACGACAACGGGATGAAACACATCATCGCCGGCCCAGTCGCGCGCGAGATCCGTCACCAAAGCTTGAGTGACAGCAACCACCGCGCCGACAAGACCGCCGATGGCCATTCCGAGAGGCCCGAACGGTGCGCCCGCCGCAATCCCCATACTGACGAGCAAGACGGATGTGGCGGCAAGGGAGATCAACTCGACAAACTCCTGGTCCGTGATCGACCCAATGTGGTCGACGTATTTTTCGAACCCTTTCCCGAAGTCCGTCTCCGCCAGGAACGTGGTTGCGAGGAGGATTTGACCGCCAAACCCACCGGCCGCCACCGGAAACGTCCCCAGGACCTTGGGCGGAGTGAAGACATGACCCTTGTTTTTCCGGCCAAACTTGTCCACCTCGAACGGCGCGAGCTTTTTGTCTGTGCGGCTGAAGATGTCGTGGGCGATGGCCGCCATGCTGATTTCGTCCCGAAAGTCGAAGCGCTCCGAGGTTTTCGTGGAGCAGTCCACTCGCAGCACCACCAGGTCGACTTCGGAAGGGCCGAACTCCTTGAGCGGTTTCTGAATCTTGTCTTCCAGCACGTCCTTCAGGCCCACTCGTGTGCGGCGGAGCGACTTCGTTTGGCTGACCAGGGAAGTGGAGGACTTGGGGGAAAGTGCGGCTGCCTCGCCATAGGTTTCCCGGCTGGCGCCGCCGAGGCTCAGTGCGGCGCGCGAACCGATTTTCGTTCGCAACGCAGGCGAAAGCCTCGACAG
The DNA here is from genome assembly GCA_016789785.1 of Bryobacterales bacterium. The sequence goes on along the minus strand of JAEUQE010000144.1, from coordinate 2,608 downwards.
CTTGCGCTGGAAAGCGTGTTCGAACGTCCCTGTTCCCGAAGGCAGCGGAAACTGCTTCGGATCATGGAGGTTGGCGGCTGCGCGGTCGAGCATCATGCGGACCACGTGTTTCGCTCGTTCTTGGAGGATTTGCCCAGTCATGCGACCATACTACGGGCGAACTCGCAAGAGTGGGTAAGAAGCGCGTAAGCGTACGGACAGGTTTCGGTAAGAGGGGCACCCGGCTACGCCGGAACCGCGACACGGCTTTCCAGTGCCACCTCGATCGACGGCGCGTGCAGCAGCGTGTTGTGAACCAGGCAACTCTTCACCGCGCGCATCAGCCCTTGTTGATGCCGCTCCTCCACCTCCGGAGCAATCACGGTAATCGTGAACTTACCGAGTCGCGCAGGGGCCGCTGCCTTCTCCGCATCCACGCGAACTTCCACGCCGTCCTCGTTGAGACCTCGCGTCCGCAGATACTCCACCGCATAGTAAGCGGCGCACGTACCCAGTGAGGCGAGCAGGAACTCCGGCGGCGTCATCCCTTGATCCTCGCCCTTGTTCGAGAGAGGCTGATCGCAGACTACCCGATGACCGCGCGCCTCCGCCTCGAACTTCACATTTCCCTGGTGTTTTACGACAACGTTCATACCATGTCAGATGCGGCAGAATGCGGAAGGTAACAACGGATTCACCGGCTCACGCGGAGCGACATCCGGAACGTGCGGCCGTCATTGAGAGTGTTGGTGATGACGCCGAAGTTCGGATCGGTGAGGGTAAAGCCCGGCTCGGCGAACTGTGGAGTGTTCGTGAGGTTGATCGACTCCACCCGAAACGCGACCGTCCATTCACTCCGCACAGGCCACTGGCCGGTGAGACCGGCGTTCCAATTCCGGATCGACGCGCGCCGGAACGCATGCCTGCCGAGGTTTCCGCGCTCCTCGCCTGGGCGAACGAAGGTGAAGGCCGACTTCGGAAGCTGCTGCCTCGACAAGTCCGGATGCGAGATCGTGCGCCCGAGAATTGAAGGATCCAGCACATTCGGACGATCGCCGCTGATGCCGTCTACGTTGCCGAAGCCCGGAGCGTCGGACCCCGTGGAAAGGTTGAACGGTGTCCCGGTCTTGACCAAGGTAACGGAATCAAACTGCCAGCGTCCTGCCCACGATGGCATCCAGCGGCGCAGCACTTCGGGCAGGCGGTAGTCCGCCTTCAACAGGAATGCATGCGGTGAATCAAAGCGGCTGACACTGCGCAGATCGCCGGCAACATCGAACTCGCCCTGGCTGCGATAGCGGAAGGAGTCGACGTCGTGAGCGGTGTTGGTGTAGTCGCCGCCAAGGTCGATGGCTTTGCTGAACCAATAGGAAGCCTCAAGCGTGAGGCCGCGGTATCCGCGTGACGTCGCGGTGGTGCGGAAGGCATCGAAGTATCCGCGCAAGGAGTTCATCACCCTGCGAATTTCGCCAACGGTCTGAATTGCGCGGCGCGCGTCCACGGTCGCGGTAGTGAGCGGAACGCCGGCCACAGGATGCGCGCGGTTGACATACCAATGATTCAGCACCTTGTTGGAACGGCTGCCGACGTACGCAAGCTGCCACGTCCATCCGGCTGCGGGCTCGAGTTCCCACACGGCGTGATACTGCTGCGAGTACGGACTGACGAGATTCGGCTGATAGTCGTAGAACACGGACTGGCGCGGAGGATTCGCACGCACACTGTATCCGCCGGTGATCACGCGCAGCAGGTCGGGATCCTGAATCACAGCCTTGTAGTTGTTGGGCGGATTGAAGCGCACCTGCTGAAAGGTGACGGGAAACACTTCGCCGTAGTGCAGGCCATATCCCATGCGCCACACGCCGAAGCGCCTGGGCAAACGGTAGGCGATACCCAGCGAAGGCCCGAGATTGTTGTTGTCAGAGTAGAAGGGAACACGGTCGAACCCGTTCACTTCGGAAGGGCGCGAGATCGGGCGGTAGCCGAGAGCGAGATTGAGCGTGAGCTTGGATGTGGCGGTCCACTTGGCGGCGCCGTAGAACCAGTTGTCCCAGTTTCGATACCCGCGATGCAGATCGCCTTGCGCAATCCAATAGGTGGATGGCAGGCCGAGCCGAAGGTTCGTCATCGTCACATTGCCGTAGTTGTTGAAGAACGCGAGTGCGTTCACATGCGCATCGGACTCGCGGCCGTTCATCTGCCGGCGCAGCAGTTCGAATCCTGCTTTCCATTGCCAGTTGCCCGCTGTGTGCGATGCCTGGAACGCGGGCTTCCAAAGGTTCTGCGCACGATCAATCGGCACCGCGTTGTTGTCGCTGATGGCGCGCAGCAGGCCGCTGGTGAAGATCTGATAGCCGATGGCATTATTCTCAAGCACGATGAGTGATCGCGTGCGATCGAAGCGCAGTGCGGCTACCGTTTGCGTGCGGGGCGACCAGGCGCGGCGCCACTGCAAGCCGGCCTGATGCGACATGGTGGTGGTATCGGGATTCTGCCCTTGCACGAGTTGAAACGCTTGCACGCGTGCGGCGACGTGCGTGTAGTTGGCGGTCACCGTGTCGCGATCGCTCAAATCCTGATCAAGGCGCATCGTCGCCTGATCGTTGTTCACACGTTGCGGCGCATTGGT
>JAEUQE010000143.1 GCA_016789785.1 Bryobacterales bacterium | reverse complement strand
GCGGCGCCCAAGGTCAGGAGTGCTGCAATACGATACACAGATTATTCCTCCACCGCCGCTGGAATGAAGTAGACGTTGGCGTCGTTCTGAAGCGACAGCACTTCGAGTGCCTGAGTTGAAGACCGTTCGTTCAACAGGAAGAGATCCTTTCCGAGTGCCTCCAGGCGCGAAGGCGCGAAGTCGACTTCCACGCGCCGCACGAGCGCCTTTGTTGCTGTCTCATAGATCAGCACAGCGTTCGATCCGCGATCAGCCACCGCGAGGTAGCGGCCATTGGAACTCGCCGCCACGCCTGACGGCTCCACCGCGTCCGGTGCGATGCGCGCCGCGCCGCCCGCCGTCGCCACTTCCAAAACCTGCCGCCCATCGGCCACCAGCAAGGCGGAGCCGCGAGCATCGAGAGTCAGCGAAGCATCGCCACTCAGCGTTGCCAGCAGGATCGGAGATGCGTTTTCCTGCAAGCGATAGACGCCAGCGTCGTTGCCGCCTACTGCCGCAAACACTGCGCGGCCCTCAGCATCAATGGCGAGATCGGTGACGTTGGCCAAGGCGCCGAAATCGGAAAGGGAGTTATCGGAAGCGCGCCAAACGAACACATGTCCACCGTTTTCAAAGGCGAGCGCATTCGATGTGTTCCATTCCATCTCGCGAGAGGAGCCTTCCGCGATTGCGCGCTCCACACCGTCAGAGAGCGACAGCACGGCAATGCGTCCAGCTTTCGAGAAAGCGACCATGCCGCCGTCGCGCGATGCTTCCGCATAGTCCGCATCGCGAATCAGCGCTGGGCTGAGATGGGATGCGCCTGCGACGCCAAGTACGGCTCGCACGGCATTGCGTTCGAAAAGAATCCCGGACACGGGACCGGACACCCGGCCTTCCTGCGCGGCCAGGATCGAGAGAGTTGAGATCAGCAGAACAGCGATTCGTCGCATTAGCGGGGTCCTCCTACCGTGATTGCGCCCGCGCCGATCGAGATCGGGCGTGTGGTGGCTGCTGCGCCGTTTCCATTAGAGTCGCCACGTGTGGCCGCAACCACTCCGCCAGCGATCGCCGCGCCGCCGAGAACTGCGGCCCACTTCCACCAGCCAGGACGGCTGGACCCGGTCGACATTCCGGCGCCGCCGCCGCTGACATTGCTCTGCGCAATTACGAGGCTGGTGGACGAAGTGCCGGAGCTCGCGACAACCTTGATGTTGAAACGTCCCTCTTCATCATTGGGTGTGTAGCCGGTTGCGGCCGCGCGGCCGCGCTCATCCGTCTTCACGGTCTGCATTTTCAGCCAGCCATTGAAATTGCCGCTGGGGCCTGCCGGTGGCAACTGAAACACCACTTCAGCACCCGCAACCGGCTTATCGCTGGAATCCCGTACTTCCACCACCGGGGCGGTAGCGGTTCGGGCGCGCACGCTGTTCTTCGCGCCTTCGCCATCGATCACGACGATTTTCAGACCGCCGGTATCGGATGGCTTTGCGGCGGGTGTGGTCTGCTGCGCGGGCAAGACAAGCACGCTTGCCAGCAGGGCAGCTAAGCACTTCTGGAATCGCAAAGGACCTCCTAACTGTCTATCAGGAAAGCAGTTTAGTACCTGGAACAAGCTAAACTATACCATGCACAAAACCAGTGCGGCGCTGCCAGGAGTTTACTCGGGCGGGCCGCACGGCAGCCGTTTCGCTGCACGCATTCATGAGGAGGATAAGACGCCCAGAGTGCCGTGGAATGTTACCTGAGGGAGGGGGCAGGCTGATCGCCGAACTTCATTCGGAACCACTTTACAATGCGTAACTTCGGCTCGGGGCATTCTCTGTAAGGTGCGTAGCCGACAACGCCCGTGGCTCGTTCCACCCACAGCGCGACTTCGTCTTTGCCCTTGTTCGGGCTGACGACGCCGATGAATCCGGTGCCGCAACGCTCAGACTCATAGAGGGAGCCTCCGCTGATTGCCTTGAGGTTGGACGCCTTGGGATTCCAATCTTCGGTGAATTTCTCAAAGGGATAGTCGCGGCAGGGAACATCGGGGGTGCAGCCCCAAAGCGTGTAGGCGGTTTTCAAGTCCTGGCGCTGGACGGCTTCCACGAACGAACGGATCTGCTGTTCTTCCTTGTAATCGCGGAAGGTGAAATAGAGAACTACCGCAAGAAGGAGCACGGACACAGCGGAGATCACGAGACGCTTGGTTCTCTTTTCGCGTTTCGCGTCGGCCGTGCCGTACCCTTCAAGATAGCTGGACATTTCCCTGCAAATCGTTCACTTGGCGGGATAAGCCTTATCGTAAGCCGCTACCGCACTCTTCGTGATATCGAGAGCAGGCTTGAAGTAAATGGTGTTACCGATGTCCACCACAACATCCAGTTGCTGCTCTTCGGCCATCTTCTTCACCACGTCCCGCATGCGCTGCAGGGCGCGGCTGCCCACATCCTGCTGCTCGCGCGTCAACTCGGCTTCCACGTCTTCCTGAATGCGCTGGAGTTCCTTCTGGCGGCGCTGGCCTTGTGCCAGCAAATCACTTTCGCCCTGCGGAGTCAACTTGCCCTGGAGGCTCTGCAATTTGCCTTGGATATCCGTCAATTCCTTCTGGATCTTCTCTGCTTCCGACTGTTTCGGCTTGAGCCGCGCTTCCAGAGCCTGGATCGCCTTCTTCACCTCAGCCGTGTCGTTCACGGCCTGCCGCATATCCACGATCGCGACCTTCGATTGCGCCGGGAGCAGGGCCGCCCCTATCATTGAGAGCCCGGCCACCAACACAAGACGGGGAAAACGAAACAACATCGCTACACTCCTTTATACTTCGTCCGCGCGCCGGAAGCGAGACTCATCGGCCCGGACACGATTGCACCCAAATTGGACGGGCGTCATCGGCTGTTCGTAACGGGCTTAATCCAGTCTTAATCCCTTAGTCGCCCAGCACTGCGAGGATCTCGTCCTCGCGCATGATCAGGTACTCGACACCCTCGATCTTCACTTCGGATCCGGAATACTTGCCGAAGAGGATCAGGTCACCCGCCTTGACTTCGAGCGCCACACGAGTACCGTCGTCCAGCATCTTGCCATCGCCGGCGCGGACCACTTTACCCTGCTGGGGCTTCTCCTTCGCGGTGTCGGGAATGATAATGCTGCCACGCATCGTCTCTCCTTCTTCCACGCGCTCCACAATGACGCGATCATACAGCGGACGGATGTTGACTGCCATACTCAACCTTTCCTCAAGAGTGTTGCTCTCTACATCAATTAGGGATGGGAACCGGCTGATTCCACAGGGTGTGATCCCGGCGGAGGGCCGACGAGAACTCAGGATAACACGGAGGGCGGCAAGCGCGGAACAATGGAGGCCGCGGCGTGAATCTGTAACGCGATTTCGCTTGCTGTGGCATCAGTTTCATCGGACACTGAAAGCTGCATCGCTAATCTCAAAGGAGCCACATCGAAGTTGAATCTGAAGATGCCGGATCGGGACACGGTTTGGGAACCTACAGATCGCTGGACAACCACGGACGCAGCGGAACTGTACGACGTCAACCGTTGGGGGAAAGGATATTTCACCGTAGGAGAGAACGGGCACCTCTGGGTGCACCCGACGGCGGATCCGAACCGTAAGATCGACCTGAAGGAACTGGTCGATCAACTGATGTTGCGCGGCATCAATCCGCCGATTCTGATTCGCTTCGGCGAGATCCTGCAGCACCGGCTGCGCGAGATTCACGGTGCCTTTGAGAACGCGATCCAGGAGCATGGGTATCAGGGCAAGTACTCGTGCGTTTATCCGATCAAGGTGAACCAGCAGCGCCACGTGGTGGAAGAAGTGGTGCGTTATGGAAAGCCCTACCGGTTTGGCCTGGAGGCCGGGTCAAAGCCCGAACTGCTTGCCGTTCTCGCCATCTCCGACAACGACACGCCGATCATCTGCAACGGCTTCAAGGACGATGAGTACATCGAGTTCGTGATGCTCGCCAAGAAGATCGGGCGGCGCATCATTCCGGTGGTGGAGAAGTTCACGGAACTCGACCTGATTATCAAGTACTCGCGCAAGGTCGGCGTGACGCCGGAAATCGGCTTACGTGTGAAACTCGCAAGCCGCGGATCCGGGCGCTGGAAATCATCGGGAGGATACCGGTCGAAGTTCGGGCTCACGGTGACCGAGGCGCTGGATGCGCTGAAGGTAATGAAGGATCTCGATATGGCGGAGTGCATCAAGCTGATGCACTTCCATCTCGGCAGCCAGATTACGAATATCCGCCAGATCAAAGCCGCCGTGATTGAAGCCGCGCGCTGCTATGCGGGATTGAAGAAACTCGGCGCCGGCTTGGAGTATCTGGATGTCGGCGGCGGTCTTGGCATCGACTACGATGGATCGCAGACCGACTTCGAATCCAGCGTCAACTACACGCTGCAGGAGTACGCCAACGACGTTGTGTATCACATCCAGAACGTCTGCGACGAGGCCGAGATTCCGCACCCCGCCATCATCACGGAGAGTGGCCGCGCGATCACGGCCTACCATAGCGCTCTCGTGTTCAACGTGCTTGGGGTCAGCGGCTTTGGCGAGGACCACGTCCCTGAAAAGCTCCCCGAGGACGCCGAGCAGCCCCTGGTCGATCTTCTCGAAACTTTCAAGTCGCTCGCGAGCAAGAACATGCTCGAGAGTTTTCACGATGCGCAGCAGGCGCTCGATCAGGCACTGAATCTCTTCAGTCTCGGCTATCTTTCACTCGAACAGCGGGGCATGGCGGAGAGCATCTACTGGGGAATTTGCCGTCGAATTCAACGTCTGGCGCGGGAGTTGGATTACTTCCCCGAGGATCTGGAAGGTCTGGACGGCATGTTGTCGGACACTTACTTCTGCAACTTCTCCTTGTTCCAGAGCATGCCCGACAGTTGGGCCGTGAAGCAGCTATTCCCGATCATGCCGATCCATCGCCTGCGCGAGCAGCCAACGCGGCATTCCGTGCTCGGCGACATCTCCTGCGATTCCGATGGCAAGGTGGATCAATTCATTGACCGGCGCGATGTGAAGAAGACGCTGCCTCTGCACCCGTTCGTGAATCAACCGTACTTCCTGGGGACGTTCCTGGTGGGCGCTTACCAGGAGATTCTCGGGGATCTTCACAATCTCTTTGGCGACACCAACGCGGTCCACGTACGGCTGGGTCCGAACAATGAGCCGATTCTCGATGCGTTTGTCAAAGGCGACACCGTTCGCGAGGTGCTCGACTACGTGCAGTTCAACTCGCGTACCCTGCTGGAGGACTTCCGCCGCGACGTGGAGACCGCGCTGCGCGATGGGATGATCGGTTTCGAGGAATCGGGCCGCCTGCTACGATTCTATGAGGACGGTCTGCACGGCTACACGTATCTGGAAGAAGTCGGCGACTAGTATGAGATGAAACTGCTCGTTTTTTCCGACATCCACAGCGACCTGAAGACTCTCGAACGGCTGATGGACGTCGAGGCGGATTACTACTTCGCCGCCGGCGATCTGGTGAGTTGGACGCGTGGGCTGGACAAGGTCGGCCCTGTGCTGGCGCGCCGCAAGGAGCGCATGTTCGTGTTGCCGGGGAATCACGAATCGGCAGCCGACATCGAAGGGTTGTGCAAGCGCTACGGTCTGCACAACTTCCATGGCGGGTCGTTTGAAGCGGGCGGCTTCCATATCGCTGGTCTGGGCTACTCCTGCCCAACGCCATTCAACACGCCGGGCGAGTATAGTGAACGCGAAATGACCATGCGGCTGCAACCGTTCGTGACGCTGCAGCCACTGATCCTGATCTGCCATTGCCCTCCCAAGGGAACGCCGCTTGACCGTGCTGGTGAAGGCATGCACTACGGAAGCAGCGCGATCAAGAAGTTCATTGACGACCACCAGCCGGCGTATTTCTTCTGCGGGCACATTCATGAGGCGGAGGGCGTGCGCACGACGATCGGGACAACGGCAGCGGTGAACGTTGGCAAGCGCGGCTTTCTGCTGGAGTTGGATGGCAAGGTCGAGTGACCGGTCCTTCTGCCGGTTGCCCGCGGCCCGCACCGCCGATACAATGAGAATCAACCTGACCGCCTGAGGTGTACCTGCATGATTCGTCTGGATGCTGATCGCACTGTGGAATTCTGTGACGGCTTCCGCCGCCGCGACTTCTTTCACGCCGGCGCGCTGTCGGCCCTTGGCTTCGGCCTCACGCACCTGATGGGTGCGAAAGCGCAAGGCGCGGTGGACAAGAGCAAGGACACCAACTGCATCATGCTGATGCTGGTGGGTGGGCCTTCGCAACTCGACACGTGGGACATGAAGCCGAATGCGCCCATCGAGATTCGCGGACCGTATAAGCCGATCAAGACCAACGTGCCGGGCATCGAGATCTCAGAGAATTTCCCGCGGATGGCGAAGCACGCCGATAAGTACGCGATCGTGCGGAGCATGTATCATTCGGCGGCCGCGGTGCACGATACCGGCCATCAACTGATGCAGACGGGGCGGCTGTTCCAGGGTGGCGTTGAGCATCCGCATGTGGGATGCGTGTTGTCGAAACTGAAGGGGCCCAAGGGCGATGTGCCTGGGCATGTGCTGCTGCCCAGGCCGATCGGCAATACGGGCGGGAACATGCCCCATGGACAGAACGCCGGATTTCTGGGCAAGACGTTTGATCCATTCGTACTCAATGCGGATCCCTCCGACCCGAATTTCCGCGTGCCGGATATGCTGCCGCCGGACTACCTGACGTCGCTGCGTGTCGACCGCCGGCGCAACTGGCGCGAGATGGTGGATCGCACGGTCAGTAAGTTTGAAACATCGCAGGATGCGCGGCTGTTGGATTCGACATTTCATCAGGCCTACACGCTGATGTCGTCGCAGAAGGCGCGGGAGGCTTTCGAACTGCATCGCGAGCCCGAGGCGGTGCGCGAGAAGTACGGCATGAACCGCTTTGGCCAGAGCTGCCTGCTTGCCCGGCGTCTGATCGAGGCAGGTGTCCGCTTTGTCACCATTAACATGTTCGAGACGGTGTTTGATGAGATCACCTGGGACATTCATGGTTCGAAGCCTTTCAGCCCGATTAGTTGCTATCGCGACTTAGTGGGTCCGATGTTCGATATGGCGTATTCGAGTTTGCTCGAAGAGTTACATCAGCGCGGCTTGCTGGATAGCACCATGGTGGTGGGCTTTGGGGAATTCGGCCGCACGCCAAAGGTGAATCCGGCGGGTGGGCGCGACCACTGGCCGCAGGTGTGGAGCATGCTGATGGCGGGCGGCGGCGTGAAGGGCGGAAAGGTGGTGGGCGCTTCCGATGAGATCGGCGCGATGCCGAAGGATCGTCCGACGACGCCCGCGGAAGTGGCGGCCACCATCTATCATGCGCTCGGCATTGATCTGGAAACGGAACTGCCGGGAGCGCAGGGACGCCCGATTCCGGTAGTTGACCGGGGAGTGCATCCCATTCGAGAGCTGTTCTCGTAGGTCTTTGTGTGATGGGAGTCGCCAGGCTCCCGCGGGGTCACAACCGCGCTTCACCGCTCGTCGACGAGACCGCAACGGCCTCAGCGCGGGCGGTGCTTGCGAGTGGATTCCGGGACTTGATCGAGCGTCAAATCCTTCTGCCACTGGTCGCAGTCCCGACTGTAGCCACCCGGCCCGGACCGATTTAAGCGCAAGAACCGGGCCAAGCCATCGGGACCTAACTCACCAAACTAACCACTCGGGTGTGGCCGGAGTCTAACGTCTGAATGGAGCAAACGGAGGCGGCCGCCGTCGACCGGGCGCGGGCAGGCGATGGAGACGCATTTCGTGTGCTTGTGGAGAGGCACAGCCGGAGCGTATACCGTCTCGCCTTCCGGCTGACCGGCAACGAACAGGACGCCGAGGATGTGGTGCAGGAGACTTTCTTGAGAGCCTTCAAACAGTTGGACCGCTACGACGGCCGTGCCGCGTTCCATACCTGGGTCTACCGCATCGCCGCGAACTATGCGCTCGACCTGTTGCGGTCGCGCAAGCGAGTGGAGCAGCCGCGCGAGGACGACCAAGCAACGGTGTTCGACCAGTTGAGGGCCACCGGCCCAGCCGCCGACCGCCTGGTGTACGCCGATCAGGTGAAGCGGAAACTCCGTGAGGCGATGGATGAGCTTTCCGAGCAGGAACGCGCGGCATTCGTTTTGCGCCACTTCGAGGGGCTGTCGATCGAGGAGATCGGCGGCACGCTCGGGGTGGGGGAGAGCGCAACGAAGAACAGCATCTTCCGGGCGGTGCGAAAACTGCGGCGGTCGCTGGAACCGCTGGTAATGGGAGCCGCGAAATGACGCATTTAGACGAAGATCAACTCATTCTGCACTACTATGGCGAGATGCCTCCGTCCGCCAGCCAGTCGCATCTGGACACGTGCGAGCAGTGCCGCGGCCGTTATCGCGATCTGCAGCGGGTACTCAACGTGGTGGACGGATACCCGGTGCCGGAACTGGATGCGTCCTACGAGTCGAGGGTCTGGCGAAAGCTGCAACCCCGTCTCGATGGCCGTCCGTCCTGGTTTCCCGGTTGGCGATTGTTGCCAGGGCGAGCGTTGGTAGCCGCGGCGGGACTTGCGGTGCTGGTTGTGGCGTCGTTCTTTGCCGGGCGGCTTTCCACCAATCCGGAGACTGCGCGGTATGCTGGGCGTCCCGACCCGCAGAGAGCGCGCGTGCTGCTGACCGCGGTGGGCGATCATCTGGAGCAGTCGCAGTTCCTGTTGACTGGGATTGCCGAGGCCGATGGCGCTGTTCCCTATCACTCCGAGACCGTTCGCGACCTCGTGCAAGCCAACCGGTTGTACCGGCAGAGCGCGGCCCAGGTGGGGGAACGGGCGGTGGAGGAATTGCTCGACGATCTGGAGCGCTTACTCCTTGAGGTGGAACATGCGGGGCGCGGCGCGGGAGCCGAGGAACTGCGGCGTGGCATGGCGGCGAGCGGCCTGCTTCTGAGGATGCGCGCCATTTCTGGAGAACTGCGGCAACGGCAAAGACAACTGGCGGGCGGGGAAGGAGAAAGCCTATGAAGTGGAGTCACGTAATGGTGGTGTTGTGGGCGGCGCTGGGTGTGCCGGCAGCACATGCGCAAATCGAGCCGATGCTGCCGAGCCCGGTCAGTGACGAGATCCCCTTAACCGGCGATCTCCGTCGGCCCGACATTGAGCCTCCGATTCCCGTGGGTCCCCCGGAACCCGACTATCTCCCGGATCCCGATCTTCCGGACTGCCGTCTCCAGACCCCGGGGATCCCCGTGCCGGTTACCGTGCAGGGTGCACTTGTCCAACAGGCTCCGAACGCGCTGGATGCCGAGGATCGCTGGTACCGGAATGGAAAGCTCGCGTTGGAGCGCCGCCAATGGGATGATGCTGTGGCGTGGTTCCAGAAGCTGATCGACAACCGGTCGTCCCGGGCGGATGCCTCGCTGTACTGGAAGGCATACGCGTTGCACAAGTTGGGACGCCGCCAGGAAGCCCGCGCCGCGATAGAGGAATTGCAGCGAAGTTATCCGGACAGCCGGTGGCTCGGCGATGCGCAGGCTCTGGATCTGGAGATGCGCCAAGCCGCAGGCCGGCAGCCGGATCCAAGCCAGGAGCGTGATGAGAATCTGAAACTGCTGGCCGCGAATGGTATTGTGCAGCGTGATCCAGTGAAGGCCGTGCGTGTTGTGGAGGAGGTTCTCGCGAGCAAGATATCGCCACCGGTGAAGGAACGTGCGCTGTTCGTGCTGGCTCAGAGCAATTCCCCCGAGGCGAGCAAGGTGTTGTTGCGCGTGGCTCGCACCGCCGGCAATCCGGACCTGCAGTACAAGGCGGCCGAGTATGCGGGATACGGCGCTTCCGGTGAAGTAGGCAGGACTTTGGCCCGGCTTTATACGGATACCTCGGATGGCCAATTGAAGCGCGCCGTGGTGCGAGGGCTTACCGCGGCCCGCGAGCGAGCGTCGCTGGTGTCAATTGCGCGCGCGGATCAGAGCCCGGTGCTCCGGCGTGAGGCGATCCGTGGGCTGGGAACGTTGGGTGCGGAGGCCGACCTGTGGCAGATCCTCCAATCGGAACCCGTGGCGGAACCGCGAGCGGAGATCGCGCGTGCCATCCCGGTCCGGCGCGACAATGCGGGGCGTTTCATTGAGGCTGCCAAGGCGGAGGAGGATCCGAGGGCCAAGCGCGAGTGGATCCGGCAGTTGGGGAATGTGCGCATGGCGATGGTGACGGAAGGGCTGCTGCGAATCTATTCCAGTTCGCAGGATACATCGGTGCGAATGGCTGTGCTTGAGTCGCTGCATAACCAGAACGATGCCCGGGCTCTGGTGGCGATTGCGAGGTCGGAGAACAACCCGCAAATGAAGCATACGGCGGTAAGTCTGCTGGCGCGCATGCAGTCAAAGGAAGCGGCGGATTACATGATGGAGGCGTCGAGTAAGTAGCGGCAAGCCTCTCTTAAAGCAGGGTGATTAGTAAAACAGATACTTCCGCCACTGATCATCCCCCTTGCCCAGCATGCGCATCAGATGGCGGCTGGTGTGGAGGGTGAAGGGCCGGGGCATGCGGTTGAGCCGCATGTTCGCTTCGTCGGGAGTGCGATTCCCCTTGCGGTTGTTGCATGGGTTGCAGCAGGCGACGAGGTTTTCCCAACTGCCGTCACCGCCGCGGGAGCGCGGCACGACGTGATCGAGAGTCAGCTCGCTGGAAGGAAGGGTCTTCCCGCAATACTGGCAGGTGTAACGATCCCGCAGAAGGATGTTCTTCCGCGAGAGCGCCCTGCTCTGATGCGGGATCCGCCGGTACTCGAGCAGGCGAATCACCGATGGGACACGGAAACTTTGCCGCGTGGAGTGGACATTCGTCACGCTATGCTCCTCCGTGGAAGCCACGCCCTTGAGAACGAGAACCAAAGCGCGCCGGACTGCGCACACGTTGATCGGCTCATAGCTGGCATTCAGCACCAGCACCGGATTTCTAAGTCGATCGAGACTCGACATTCAGCATCCCCCATTTGCCGCAGCATTCGTTTTCACTGGCCGCAGGACAAGCGGTTCCAGCCGCCGGTCGGCCCGCGCCAGAGTAAGCACCGACACCTGGCGCGCACCGGCCCGCTTCAGAGCGGCGGCACAGGCCGAGGCGGTGGCCCCAGTCGTGAACACATCATCCACCAACAAAACGTGAAGCCCGCGGACATCCGCGGGCTTCGATACTTCAAACAAACCGGATACGTTCCTGCGGCGCGCGCTGTTACTCAAGCCAGCCTGAGGCGGCGTCGAGCGTTTGCGGCGCGCGGCGTTCCTCACGGGAACCCCAGTGCGCCGTGCGACCTCTTTGGCGAGTAGCTCCGCCTGATTGAAGCCCCTGGTCCAGACGCGCCACCAGTGCATCGGCACTGGGACGAGCACATCGATCTGTGCGGTTCTGGGGAAGGCATTCAACATGAGCCCGCCGAGCGGACGGGCGAGGGTATGCACACCACCGTACTTTAGAAGATGAATGAGTTTTTGCAGCGCTCCTTCATAGGAGCCGTAACTGTAGGCGGCATCGAATCCCACCATTCCGCGCCGGCACAGTCCGCAGAGGCCCTCTTCGTCGAGGGGGAAGGGCGTGACGAAGGGAGTGCGGCAAGCGGCACAGAAATACTCGGCCTGTAATGGAGCAGGGGATTCGAGGCAAGACGGACAAACAGGATACCGGGCTGCAGTTCGCAGGGAACTGTTGCAGATGCGGCAGTCATCAGGGAACAAGAGCCCGAGCAGGCCCGCAAGGACCTTGTTAGGCGGAGAAGAAGGCAACGCTTCGAGAAGCCATCTACTCGAGAAGATGCACCCCCTGAAACTCTCATTGTACACCAACGGTGGTTACTACTCGATGACGACGTGGCAGGTGAAAGGGTGGACGAGAGAGCCCATGGCGTCGACGGCGTCTCAGCCGCGCGGCGTTCAAGCTGCCAACAAGTCCTTTCTCTCAAGACGAAGGTGAGAAATCCGGCCCCCGATTTCCGCTGGCGTGGACAGGTGGCATCGCTCGATTCGAGACCTTCGAGAACGGAGCACATGCCGCAACGCCGCGGAAACACGCGAAAGACACAAGAGGGAGGAACGCTTTCGATGGCGGATCTCTTTGACAGGAAGGGAACTGAGACAGGTCCCGGAACAATCAAGCAGGACAAGGCATCCGGCAGCGAGGCGATCGCGGTCATCACGCTCGCCAATTACAACATTGACGGAAACCTCATGAAACAGGAGCACAAGGACTTCCTGGACCAGAAACTGATTCCGTTACTTCGCGCCAACAAAGTGCACGTGAAGTTGCGGGGAATGGCCAGCAAGAGCGGCGACCGTCAGTACAACTATGATTTGTCACTGGGCCGGGTACTTCGCGTGAAGAAGTATCTCATCGCATCGGGTGTGCCAGAGGCGAAAGTGCCGGGGTCTGACATTGAGGCAGTGGGCGAAGACTACTCCACCTCCAAGTCCGATGAGGATGCCTCGGATCGCGCTGTTCGTATCATCATTGCCGGGGGAACGAAGCCTCGGCCAATCTATCCCGCAATCATTCTTCGTGAGATCATCCGCCGGCCAATCAAAAGGCCCAAACTCCCCAAGTTCAGTAAACTCTCCTCGCCGATGAGCCGCCTGTGGCGCATCAAGTATCTGGGCGAGGTCGGCTTGGGCGCCGGCACGGCCGCGCACTTCGTTCTGGAGAACCGGACAAATCGCACTCAGGCCGTTTGCCGCTTCTACGGCAGTGGTCCGGGCTTGGCCGCCCCAGTGCAGGTGGGACTGGAAGGCGACTGGAGCGAGTTCGAAACCCCTGACCCCATGCACATCCAGGACTTCGAGGGGCTGGTTTCCTACAAGACAGAAGCGTCCGTGGGGCCGGTTGGCGACACACGAATCTTCTGGTGGGAGCACATGCTGAGCGTTCAGCTCAACACGGGTTTCTCGCTCGGGGCAACGGTTGTGGAGATAAAGGAAGGCGTGTTTGAGTGTGACGCGCCCCGTCCCGCCTTTGAACCGTGAGCCTGTGCGGCATGCTTTTCGCGTGCGGGTCATACCTCGTGGAACGCCTTCTCCAACAGGGCCGCGATTCCAAGCCTGTGCGCGCATTCTTCCAGGTATCCGTGGTCCAGCCTCGCGCCACACGCCGGCAGTAAACTTCACGGGCTTGCGGCGATGTGTCGAGGGAGCTCACTACACTGAGTATGCCTCGATTCGGCGCCCTTCGCTGCTGCTTCTTGGTGTATAACGGATCGGCGGGAGTAATCAAATTCATTTATGAAATCGTATCCTCAATCCAGCCGGCGCGAGTTCGTTGCGCAGGCCACACTCGGACTCGCTTCCACCGGCCTTGCGGCCAACGCCGCGGCGCGCAAGCCGAACGTGATCCTCATCTACGCGGATGATCTTGGCTACGGCGATCTCGGCTGCTATGGCGGCAAGTTGCGCACGCCGAATCTCGACCGCATGGCGAGCGAGGGAATGCGGTTCACGAACTTCCTCTCGGCGAATCCGGTGTGCTCGCCGTCGCGTGCCGCGCTGCTTACGGGCCGTTATCCCACTCGGGTGAGTGTGCCGCGTGTGCTGTTCCCGCAGGACAAAGTGGGGTTGCCTGACGATGAGATGACGATGGCGCAGATGCTGAAGCCCCAAGGCTACAAGACGATGTGCGTGGGGAAATGGCATCTTGGACATCTGCCCCAGTTTCTTCCGACCAATCGCGGCTTCGATGAATACTACGGCATTCCATACAGCAACGACATGAATCCGCCGGTGGTGCTGCACAGCGTCCCGGGCAAAGTGGAAACCGTGGAGGAACGCGCGACGCTTGAGACCTTGACGCCGCGCTACACCGAGCAGGCGTTGCGCTTCATTGAGAAAAGCAAGGACGCGCCCTTCTTCCTCTACATGCCGCACACGTATCCGCACATCCCATTGGGCGCATCGGATCGATTCCGGGGCAAGTCGCCACATGGGATCTATGGCGACGTGGTAGAGGAAATCGATTGGAGCGTGGGCGAACTACTCGCATCGTTGAAGAAACACAAGCTCGATCGCGACACGCTCATCATGTTCTCTTCCGATAACGGACCTTGGTACCTTGGCAGCCCTGGCATGTTGCGTGGCCGCAAGGGAACCACGTATGAAGGTGGCGTGCGCGAGCCATTCCTTGCGCGCATGCCGGGCCGGATTCCCGCGGGCAAGGTCTGCAATGGACTCGCCTCGACCATGGACGTGCTGCCTTCGGTAGCGAAGCTATGCGGCGCGGCGTTACCGTCAAAGCCGCTCGATGGAATCGACATCTGGCCGATGTTGAGCGGCGCGAAGCCATCCATCGAGCGCGAGGCGTTGCTCTACTTCGACAACGTGCATCTGCAATGCGCGCGTTTGGGGAACCACAAGCTGCATGTCGCGCGGTACAACTCGCAGGTGTACAGCCCGCCGCCGGCGGGAGGCCGCATGAATCTGCCTCTGCCGAAGCCGGAGCTCTACGATTTGAGCAATGATCCCGACGAGAGTTACGACATTGCGCCGGAGCGGCCTGCGATTGTGAAGGACATTCAGGCGCGCATCGAGCGGCTGCTGCCAACGTTCCCCGAGGAAATTCAGAAGGCCTACGCTGCGACGGCTACGAAGAAGACCGGCGGCCAGACCGGGACGTTCCCTCGGGTGATTGCGCAGTAAAGTCGACGGAGTTGATGTTCTTGCGGACTCCGGAGACACCTACACGCTGACGCAGGACCAAGGCATCGAGCATCCCCTACCGGGTTCTGGGGTGGGCGCAGATCCGTAAACGCCGCTCGGCTTCCTGCCCCGGCTTTGCCTCCGGGCGTCCCCAGGAGTGGCGATGAGCGCCACGTTCGAGGCTTGGACTGTGTGGCTCATTGGGTACGTTGGAGCAGGCGGATCTGCGCATCAATGCGCTTTAGCTCTTCGCGGCGTGCCGGGCTGTCACCATCCACTTTGAGCATCTCCATCTGCGCGGTGCGAGCGCGCTTCCACCACGTGAGCGCCTCCTGGACATGCGCCAGCTTCTGTGGGCCCACCGCGGTGTGAGCCAGTTCCTGATAGGCCGTGCCGAGCTGCTGGCACACCGATCCTTCGTAGCGGCGGAAGACTGGGGCCTGGCCGAGTGCCTCCAAGGCCCGCTGGTTCTCCGCAATCGCCCGGTTCCAATCGCGCTTGGATGCATGGACCGCCGCGACATCGCGCAACGCCTGCGCACGCAGCAGATAGTTGTCCTGGTCCCGCGGGTCGCGCGCAATCAGTGCATCCACGATGTTGAGCCCCGCGCCGATCTCGCGCAGCGCCCGGTCATACTGCTTCAGTTCCGCGGCGACGTTGCCGAGCGAGAGGCGGTGATAGGCGGCATCACGCTGGTAGCGCAGATTCCCATCGCCGGCTGAGGAGGCTTTGGCGGCGGCTTCCACGGCCTTCTCATACTCGGCCAATGCTTCCTGGTATTGGCCGCGCGAGCTGTGGAGATCACCGAGCCGGGAATGGACCACTGCAAGGTCGCTGCTCGCTTGCACGTTTTTGGCATCCGAGGCTGCCAGCAGTTGCGCGATCGACAGGGCGTTTTCGAAATGTTGCTGGGCGGCGGAGGCATCGCCTTCCTGCAGCAGATAAGTGCCGAGTGACAATGCGGCGGTCATGCGGTTCCGGACGTACTCCGCGTTGCCTTCCGCGTGCTCGACGGTTTTTCGGGCAAACGCAAGTGCCGACTCGAGCTGAACGCGGGCTCCCGCACGGTCGCCAACGGAGGGGAGACGTTCGCCAAGCCGCCGCTTCACGCTGCTCAGTTCGTTCCACAACTTCGCGTCAGGCTGTCCGGTGAGTCCGGATTCGATCAACGTCACGGCGCGGCGATAGTCATCCACGGCTTCGCCAATGCGGCCTTGCTTGTCACGAACGTCGCCGCGGCGCACATACAAGCGGGCTCCAGCGATGCGAGCGGACGAGGCACCGGCATGAAACTCAGCAATCGAATCGCTCAGCAGACGCTCGGCCTCAGCGGTCTGACCCATGATGGAGTGCATGTCGGCGAGCTTCAACGCGCTGTGGAGGAGGTCTTCGGGAAAGCTGGCGGGACGGTCGGCCGACTTGCCGATCTCACGGCGCAACGACATGGCTCGCGCATAGCTTTCGTACGCACCTTTGGCATCGCCGAGATTGGAGTGATAGGGATTGCCCTGAACATCGCCGACCCGTTCGTAGGCGGTTGCCAACTCGCTCAACAGTGCCGCATCGCCTGTGGCCTCTTTGGCGAGGCTATCGAGATACTCGATCGCGGTGCGTACCACCTGCTGGCGCGCCCCAGTAGCTCCGGGCAGATGCGCGATGGAATCGTGAAAGTCGAAGAGGAACTTGTTGGAGAGCTGCCGGACTTGGGCGAACCGGCGTTCGGCGCGTTGCGCCTGTCCAACGGCGTAGATGGTGGTCGCGACCAGGCTCACCGTCGCTATAACGGCCGCGCTGACCCCGAGCCAGTGCCGCCGGACGAACTTGCCGGAGTGATAGAGGAGGCTGTAGGCGCGCGCTTTGACGGGGCGTCCGTTCACGTAGCAATCCAGGTCTTCGCGCAAAGCTTCCACCGACGCGTACCGCTCGTGCGGATCCTTGCGCATCGCCTTCCGGACAATGCTGTCTAGCTCTTCGGGAAGCCGGCCGTAGTGAGGCTCGTGCTCACACACCACGCGCACGATCTCCTGCGGGGAAAAATTGGCGAATTGATAAGCGGTCTGGCCGCTGAGCACCTCGAAGAGCACAGCGCCAAGTGAATACACATCGGAAGCGGTGGTGATCTTCTCGCCCAGAACCTGTTCCGGACTCGCATAGCTGGGCGTCAGCATTCCGGTGAGCGTGGTTGTGTCCTCACGGCGTTCACCCGGCGAGGGATCGAGCAGTTTGGCGATGCCGAAATCGAGGAGTTTCGGCAATCCATCGGGAGTGATGAGAATGTTGCCTGGCTTCAAGTCGCGATGCACTACGAGATTGCGATGGGCATGCGCGACCGCTTCGCAGACCTTCCCAAACAGGAGGCATCGCCCGGCAAGGGGCAGGCGGCGTTGTTCGCAGTAATCGGTGATGGACTGGCCTTCGGCGTAGTCCATGATGAGGTAGGGACGCCCGTCTTCGGTAGCGCCGCCGTCCACCAGCCGCGCGATATAGGGATGGTCGAGCGCTGCGAGAATCTGGCGTTCCTGGCGGAAGCGCGCCAGGAGTTCGGGCTGTTCGAGACCGCGGCGCAGCAACTTGATCGCGACGCGCTTCTGGAACTCATCATCGGCACGGAAGGCGAGATAGACCGCGCCCATGCCACCGTGCCCGATCTCGCGTTCGACTTCGTAAGCGCCGATGCGTTGTCCGACATTCAGCGGCTCAGCGACCGAGACCATCATGCCCCGGATGGCGCGGGGGATGGTGTCGTTCTGGCGCTGGTCGGCATCGAGAAGGTTGCGGACCGCGGAAAGCAGCTCGTGATCGCCGGCACACGCCTCCTCCAGCACCTGCGGCTGACGGTCCGCGGGCGCTTCCACGACCGCATAGAAGATCTCCTCGACGCGCTGCCAGTTGTCCTTTGTCACGAATCCTGCGACCTGAAGGGCGCCACGTTCATCTTCGATGATAGGCTGATTCCGCGCGATAATGGTGGAGAAGTATGTTCGCAACGATCCGGGAACAGATTGAAACGATCTTTCGAGAAGACCCTGCGGCAAAGAGTGTTCTTGAGATCGCATTGTGCTATCCGGGATTCCATGCAATTCTGCTGCACCGTTTGGCGCACAAGCTCTACAGGATGGGCTTGCCCCTGCTACCGCGCCTGATCTCGCAAATCAGCCGCTTTCTCACGGGCATTGAGATTCATCCGGGTGCGAAGATCGGCAGACGCTTCTTCATTGATCACGGCATGGGCGTGGTGATCGGCGAAACCGCGGAGATCGGCGATGATGTACTGCTCTATCAGGGCGTGACGCTCGGCGGTACGGGCAAGGAGAAAGGCAAGCGCCATCCGACCATCGGAAACAATGTGGTGATCGGGACCGGGGCGAAAGTTCTGGGCAGCATCCGGCTTGGCGATCATGTGAAGGTGGGCGCGGGCTCGGTGGTGGTGCATCCGGTGCCGGATCATTCCACCGTGGTGGGCATTCCGGGGCGTGTGGTCCGGTCGCGCACAGCAACCGTGGAAGTGCTCGAGCATGGCAATCTGCCGGATCCGGAAGGGCAGGCGATTGAAGATCTCAAGGCGCGCATCGAGAAACTGGAAGCGGAGTTGCGGGCCGCGGGTGTGCGCACGTCCGGCGATTGACCGGCATTTGCGCTAAGATCTCTCCCTATGAGTGCAATCCCGAACTGGGATGAATACTATCTGCAGATCTGCCGTGTGGTGGCTGCGCGCAGCAAGGATCCGAATACAAAGCTCGGCTGTATCATCGTTGGTCCGGCGCATGAGATCCGCACGACGGGCTACAACAGCTTTCCGCGCGGCATTCGCGATGATGTGCCCGAGCGGTTAGTACGTCCCACGAAATACCTGTGGATCGAGCATGCCGAGCGCAACGCCATCTGCAATGCGGCACGCTGCGGGACGCCGTTGGAGGGGTGCACGCTCTATGTGGAGATCATGCCGTGCATGGACTGCGCGCGTGCCATTGTGCAGGCGGGGATCAGGGAAGTGATCGTGTCACAAGAGCGCATGAACCAGTATTCGAGTGACTACTACGATCAGCATTTCGGCATGTCGGATGTGTTGTTCGCCGAGGCGGGAGTGATCGTGCGCCGGGCGTGATTGTGCGTCCCGCTACGGGTGGCCGAATTCCTGGGCGCGAGGGATCAGGGCTTCGTACATGCGCTCCGGAATTGGGCTGTCCCAGTGGCCGGTCATCTTCGCCATTCCAACCACACCAAGAAAGACCACAACCACGGCAGCGGCCATCACCCACGAAGGCACTGGCCGTTTCGCGGGTACGAATTGCATGGCGAGCGCATTCTCGGCGGGGCAGATGGTGACGCACTCCATGCACCCGATACATTCGGCGGAACGGATCTGCACCAGTTTGTCCACGGCAAGGCCGGAGGGACAGGCTTTGGCGCATTTCGCACAGTCGATACAGGCGTCGGGATTGCGGCGGATGCGCAGGGGACTGGCAAGGGCGGCCAGCCCCATCAGCGCACCGTATGGACATAGATAGCGGCACCAGAAGTTCTTCACGAACACGGAGCCGATCACGAGCACGCCGATCACAATCGCCCCGGTCATGCTGAGGAAGCGGAAGAAGTTCAGCATCTTGACGTCGGCGACGACACCGTATGGGGAATGCAGAAACGCGCGCAGATCGGGCACCGCCATGCTGCCCACTGCGTAAAGGAACAGGCCGAGCAGAATGTACTTCAGGCTGCGGAGCGGAATGTCGACCCATTTCGTAATCACAAAATTCCGTCGAAAGGTTTCGCGGCCGAGCTTCCACAGATACTCCGAGATCGACCCGACGGGACACAGCCAGCCGCAGAAGGCCTTGCGCAAGAAGAGGGAGAGCCCGAGGAAGGTGAGGAGCAGAAACATGGCCGCGGGGTGGATGGTGGGGATCTCGCCGGTGATGAGCCAGTACTTCGTGTTCATCATTCCGGCGATGGGCAGCCAACCTTCCACGCCTGCCGGGCGCGAGACCTGAAGGGAACTTGCGCCTTCGTAGTAGCGGACGAAGAGGTAGAACTGCGCGCCGATCCACAGGTTCAGCAGCAGGAATGCGGCTTGCACCGCCCGCCGGTAGGTTTGCGTGTGGTCTTTGCCGGTCCGCCTTACCCAAGCCTTCTTCATAAACCAGATCCTCTAGTAGCAATCTAAGGCCCAGGAGATTTGAGGACAGTGACCGTAGTCACGAAGCGGCGCGAAAATGCGGATACGAACCCAGCGAACCATCGCTACGAAATCGCGATTTCTCCTTTGCCCCAAACGGTTTGGCGGCCAACGCCGGTGAAGTGGGCCGCGCGCAGATAGGGCAGAAATTGGCCCAGATTTCCTTCATAGCGAGCCCATCCGAGGAAGCCTCCGAGGGGATGAGTCTGCCCGGTGCGGCGGCTGGTGCGCTCAATATCCACGTGCCGGATCTCGCAGTGGGTCATTTGCACCTTCGCCGCGTCTTCGGCGAAGCGGCGGAAGTCGAGATCCAGCGGTCCCCGCCCGTAGAGCGCGCGCAGGGTGCTGATGCGGTCGCGGATGCGAGCCATGAGCGTACCGAATTCGGGCCGCTCGATGAGCCCTTTGCCCGCCTTTAGTTCGGTGGGTGTCAGGTAGCGGACGGTGACCGTAGTGGCGGCGGCGGGTTCGGCAAGGTCGATCTCCACGGGGTGCGACACTTCGTGGAGGCGAGTGCCGTCGAAGAGGATTCCTTTCGTCTCGCCGTTGGCATCGAGCAACTCCGCGCGGATCAACTGCGCCTTGCCCCGCCTTGGGCCAAGGCCATCCGCGGCGAGCCTCTGAAACGCGAGCACGAAGTAGGGCATGGACGATGGGGAACTCTCGAAGAAATTCACGTCGAAATGAAAGGCGCCTTGCCGTCCGATGGTGCGGGAATCGAGATGCGAGGCTCGGAACACGAAGGGGCGCGGAGCGTCGGCGAGGCCGCTGGGGACGCGATCGGGACGAGGTTCAAAGACGCGGGAGTAAGGGCACTCTTCCTCAAGCGGGCACGCCGCGGCGCTTTCGCACTGCGGCACGCAGGCTACTTTGCGGAAAAGCAGTCCGAATGCTCCACGCAGGATGTTGCCCGGCTTGCCTTCCGGAAAGAGGACCGGATCGAGCGCAACGAAGTGCAAGCGCAGCCGGTGGAAGGTGAAGAGCATTGGATCAACCGTCGCTGCGCAGGATGGTTGCGGGATCCACGCGGGCCGCGCGCCACGCCGGAATTGCCGCGGCGAACAACGCCATCGCCAGAATCACGGCGACCACCGCGACGT
Organism: Bryobacterales bacterium; assembly: GCA_016789785.1. The sequence goes on along the minus strand of JAEUQE010000143.1, from coordinate 1,259 downwards.
AGACTGTCGCTTCCAGCGGACTGGTTTCATGCAACTGGCTTCCGATCCATTGCGCGACAGCTACCGTCATCGGAAGGCCGATCGTCAGGCCGGTGGTGGCCAATGCCGCGGCTTGGCGCAGGACAAGCGCCGCGAGGCCTTGAGGGGAGTCGCCGAGTGCGACGCGAATCCCGAACTCCTTGCGCCGCTGCACGGCCAGAAACGACAGGAGCGACCCGACTCCGGCCAGCGCCAACAACAACGCCAGCCCCGCGAATCCGCCAACCAGAACGAGCGACACACGGCGATTCCGAAGCGTCGCGTCCAACCGCTCCGTCATGGGGCGCAACTGGATCCGCTCCAGCGCCGGGTCGATCGATGCCAGTGCGTTGCTGACGGAGGGTGCGAGTGTTTCGGCAGAGGCTGCGGTGCGGATCACGTACACGCCACCCTCGGTGGGAAGCTGGGCCGTGTTCGCGTAGACTTGCGGCAGGATCTGCTGTTCCAGGGTGCCTTGGCGAGTGTCGCCCACCACGCCGATGATCTCGAACTCGCTGCCTTTCGGATAGGACGGCGTGCGCCACGAGATGCGGATCCGCTCGCCCACCGGATCGCGGCCCGCGAAGTGTTGCTTTGCCATCGTTTGGTTGATCATCACGACGCCGGGCTTGCCGAGGCGATCGTCGAGGGTGAAGTTTCGGCCGGCGAGAAGCGGGATGCGCATCGCGCGCAGATAGCCGGTGCCAACGATGCTCATTCGCATGGGGCGCTGTACGCTGTCCGCGTCGCCGGGCAGCAGGAAGCGCGCGCGTCCCGAGCCGCCACTCATCGGCAGACCGACCACGCCCGAAACGGCTTCCACTTGCGGCAATGCCTGCAGACGGTCTTCGAGCCCCGCGTGGAACGCCGCCATCTTCGCATCCGTGTCATAGCGTGACTCAGGAATGCCGAGCCCGAATGTCAGCGTGTGGTGCGGGTCGAATCCCGGGTCCGTGGAGAGGACACGCTGAAAACTGCGCGCAAGAAGCAGAGTGTTGCCAAGCAGCACGACGCTTGCGGCGATCTGCGTGGCGACCAGCCAGCGCCTCCATCGAACGCCGCGCTGTGAGGCGGTCTGCTGCGCGCCTCCGCGCACGGCTGCCACGAAGTCGATGTTGCGCATCGCCGCGACGGGAAGCACCGCGAAGGCCATCGCGATCATCGTGCAAGCGACGGCGACGCCTCCGAAGACAAAGCCGTTGAGCGACACGGGGTCGAGCAGCGGCAGTTCGGGAAGGTAG
>JAEUQE010000142.1 GCA_016789785.1 Bryobacterales bacterium | reverse complement strand
GGTACATCCAGGATGATTTCAAGATCGCGCCGCGGCTGACGATGAGCTACGGATTGCGATGGGAGTACAACCAGCCGATCACCATTCGTGATGACAACTTCTACTCCTTCGATCCGTCGAATGGAAACCTGATCATTCCGTCGGCGAACGCACAGCGGTTGTTCAGCGCAGCGTTCCCGCGCACGATTCCCGTGGTGACTGGCGACACGCTCGGCTTGAACCGCACGTTGCGCAACGGCGACAAGAACAACTTCGCGCCGCGTTTTGGCTTCTCGTATCAGGCGGGACGCGACTCGAAAACTATCGTGCGCGGTGGCTGGGGCGTGTTCTATGCGCCGTTCTCCGGGGCGGTGACGGCATCGCTGGCCGGCGGTCCTTATTCGCTGTCGAGCACGATCAACAACGTAATCACGAATGCGGTTCCGCTGATCACGTTCGAGTCGCCATTCGGTGTGGCCGGCGCGCCGGGAACGTTGAACCTGAACGGTGTGAATCCGAATCTGCGCAACAGCTATGTGATGCAGTACAACCTCTCGATTGAACGTGAAGTGATCAAGGATCTCGGTCTGCGCATCAGCTACATCGGATCGCGCGGCGTGCAGACTCCGTATCAGCGCAACGTGAATCAGCCGGCGCCCTCGCTTGGCCCGGCGCGACGGCCCTTCCCGCTTTACAACAATCTGGTGCTTGCGGAGAACGGCGCTTATAACTCCTATAGCGGCTTGCAGGTGCAAGCGACGCACCGATTCTCACGCAGCCTGACGTTGACCTCGGCGTGGACATGGGCGAAGCAGATCAGCGAAGTGGACGATACGGGCAATGCCGATCTGAACACGTTGATCGAGAACGCGTATGACCGGCGCCGCGATCGTGCGGATGTCTACGCGGTGCCGCGGCATCAGTGGATGAACCAGGTGTTGTACGAACTACCGTTTGCGAAGTCGAATCGCATTCTGGGTGGATGGCAACTGAACGCGCTGGTGAATCTGCAGACGGGCAACTTCCTCAATCCCGTATTCGCGGGGCCGGATCCGTCGAACACGTTCAACTTCGGCGGGCGTCCCGACCTGGTGAAGGAAGAGATCACTTATCCGGGGACGCTGGCCACCTGGTACGACCGTTCCGCCTTCGCAGTGCCGCAGGCCGGGCGTTTCGGCAACGCGGGCCGCAACATTGTTCAGGGGCCGGGATATGTGCTGACCAACTTCGGCATTGCGAAGAACCTGCGGTTTGAAAAGGCCGGCAATGTACAGATCGCGGCGACGTTCCAGAATGTGCTGAACCATGTGAACTTCGGGCAGCCGAACATGACCGTGACGGTGGCACAGGGCGGAACGATCACCTCCAGCCACATATTCCCCGCGGCGGGGAGTCCGCGGACGGGCCAGTTGAGCTTGCGCTGGATGTTCTAAGTCAAGAGCGAGTTGGGGCAGAAACCGGACGAGTGCATGCAGCGGACGCAGCCACGTCCGTTGATCCCGCAGTGACGATCACAGGTGGGTGGACTGGAGTCATCTCGCGCACCCTTGCGCAGTCAAATTGTGTCAAGTCGCCCAATTGAGGCCTGTTTCGGATGCCCCACTCCCCGGTCCTGCGCGGCCATTGAATTGCTTCGGTCCGTGGCCATAAAGGATTCGCATCCATGTCGAACAACCTTCGCGAGTCCGGTCACTTGATACGGCTCGCCGCCGTCCTGGCGGTCGCCGTGGTTGGCTTCCTGGTGCTTCGTGCCGCGGTGATTCCCCCGGAATTCGGCAAGTACGGGCATTACCGGCCGGGAGCGCTGGAGGACAATCAGAAACGCGCCATCCAATATGCAGGTCAGGCCGATTGCCTGTCATGTCACGAGGAACAGGCCAAGCAGCGCAGTGCGGGCAAGCACGCCAAGGTATCGTGCGAAGCCTGTCATGGGCCGCTCGCCAAGCATACCGAAGACCCACAAGCCAACAAGCCGCAACTCCCGCAAGGCGCCACCCTGTGCGCATCCTGCCACGAAAAAGATGCGGCGAAGCCGAAATGGTTCCCACAGGTTGTGACCGCCGAACATAACACCGGCATGGCCTGTAATTCTTGTCACCAAGCCCATCAACCCAAGCTGTAGCGAGCGAGGTGTGCGATGACCGTGAGCCGCAGGGATCTGCTGGGACAGGCCAGCAAGTTCATCATTCTCACTTCGGCAGCTTCGGCCGCATTCGAAGCGATGCGCGGATCGGCGTCCGCGGATACAACGCGATATCAGGCGGCCCAACACTGGTGGGGCATGAGCGTCGACATCGAGAAGTGCATCGGCTGCGGGAATTGCGTCCGCGCCTGTGCCAAGGAAAATGATGTGCCGGATGGCTTCTTCCGAACCTGGATTGAGCGCTACCAGGTCCCGCATCACTCGGCCGCGGTGGAGGAGCATCCTCCGAAAGTGGAGTCGCCGAAAGGAGGCATTGAAGGCTTCCCGCCAGTTGCGGAGCAGGGTCTGAAGAGCTTCTTCGTACCGAAGCTTTGCAATCACTGTGCCGACTCACCCTGTGTGCAGGTGTGCCCGGTGGGTGCAACTTTCGAAAGTCCGGACGGCGTGGTGCTGGTGGATCAGAACTACTGCATCGGCTGCCGCTATTGCGTTCAAGCTTGTCCCTATGGCTGCCGGTACATTCATCCCACCAAGCACACGGTGGATAAATGCACGCTTTGCTATCACCGCATCACGAAGGGTCTGACAACGGCGTGTTGTGAAGCCTGTCCCACCGGCGCGCGGCAATTGGCGGATCTGAAGAACCCCAAGGATCCAGTGCACGAGTTTCTGAGGGACCACAGCGTTCAGGTGTTGAAGCCACACATGGCGACTCGTTCCAAGGTTTTCTACAAAGATCTGGACGGCAGCGTCCGTTAGGAGCAGCACGATGCATGGAGTGGAAGGATTCGTCTATCCAAACGAGGTAGAGCTGCAGTGGAGCGTGCTCATCGTGCTCTACCCGTATATCACCGGCCTGGTTGCGGGCGCGTTCATCCTGGCCTCTCTGGAACGGGTGTTCCGTGTGGAGGCGGTGAAGCCGACCTACCGGCTGGCGCTGCTCACCGCATTGGCCTTCCTGCTGGTGGCTCCCCTACCGCTGCAACTGCATCTCGGCCATCCCGAGCGCAGCCTGGAAATGTACCTCACGCCGCACCGCAGCTCCGCGATGGCCATGTTTGGCTTCGTCTATCTCTGGTACCTGATGGTCGTGTTGTTGTTGGAGATCTGGCTGGATTACCGGGCCGACATCGTACGGCTGTCGAAGTCGGCCACGGGAGTGAAACGCCTGTTCTATCGCGCACTGACACTGGGGTCGGATAACGTCAGTGAGGCCAGCCGCCGCATTGACGACAAACTCGGATGGATCATCACCGTGATTGGCATTCCTTCGGCATTCCTGCTTCACGGATATGTCGGTTTCATTTTCGGATCGGTGAAGGCGAATCCGTGGTGGTCGACGCCACTGATGCCGATCGTCTTCCTCTTCTCGGCGATGGTATCGGGCATTGCGGCGGTGATGCTGCTGTACATGGTGGCAAGCCGGTGGCAGCGCCAGCCGATCGACATGCGCTGTCTGGACACGGTGGCGAAGTATCTTTTCTACGCCTTTCTCATTGACCTTGGCCTGGAGATGCTGGACCTGGTACACCGCATTTATGAGGCGGACGAATCGTTCCGCACGCTGGATTTCATGGTGCAGACACGGCTCTTCGCCTCGCAAGTGGTGCTTCAAATCTACCTCGGCACCCTGCTGCCGATCGCTCTGTTAGCGGCGACGCAGGTCCTGCGGCTGCGCGACACTGTGCGGCAACGGATCTATGCCGCCGCCGGCGTGCTGACACTCGTCGGCATATTCGCCATGCGTTGGAACGTAGTCATTGGAGGCCAACTGTTCTCGAAGAGCTTCCTCGGCTACACCACTTACAAAGTGGAGTTCGCGACCCGCGAAGGGCTGCTGCCAGCCATCATCCTGATGCTGCTGCCTTTCGCAATACTCTGGGCGTTGGTCAAACTCCTGCCACCCTGGGAGCACACCACGGCGGCGAAGGCTTGAGATCTCCGGCGTTGTGAGGCGCCGGATGGGATCGCTTGCGGCACGGCAGCGGCAGCGGCAACGAACGAAAGCCGGTGCGTTCGCAAGCCGTGACAAGCGGAGCGAATGTCAGGATCGAACCTGAAGCGAGGCTGATATGAATGAGGACATTGAACTCAAGGATTGGGACTCATTGCAGAGACGGGTGCGCGAACTCGAACGGCGGGTCGCTTACCTGGAAGGGGAGAAGAGGAACGAGCCGGAGACTTCCATGGTTCCGCAGCCAGTGGCGGTGTCCGGGCCGGGAGAAGCAGTTTCACAACCCGCGGTGCTGGTGGACGCGGCGAGCGCGGTGCCGGTGTTGGGACGATCGTTGCTGGCGCTTGCGGGAGCTTACCTATTGCGGGCGCTGACGGAGATGGGTGCACTACCCGCCGGCGTTGGGATCACGGTGGGCATTGCATATGCCACGGTCTGGCTGGGGCTGGCGGCGCGCACCGCGCCGGAGCGCAAGTTGAACTCGATCATGTACAGTCTGGCGAGTGTCCTGATCCTGACGCCGCTGATTTGGGAAGCCACGGTCCGTTTCAAGGTTTCTCCCACCGCGTTGTCCGCCTTCATCCTCACGTCCTTCACGGTGTTGGGCCTGGCGATTTCGTGGCGCCGCAACCTCACTTACATTGCGTGGATCGCGACGCTGGCCGGCGTGTTGACGGCAGTGGGACTCATCTTCGCCACGTTCGACCTGATGCCGTTCACTTTTGGACTGCTGGCGATTGCGGCCGCGGTGGAAGCATCGGCGTGTTTCGAGCACTGGTTGAAGGAGCGACTGCTGGTAGCCACGGTAACGGACTTCGCAGTGCTGCTTGCCACCTACCTCATCACACGCCCGAGCGGCATTCCCGAAGCGTACGTGCCGTTCACGGTGGCGCAGGTAGTTGGGGCGCAGGCCGCGTTGTTGACGGTCTACCTGGCGAGCGCCATTGTTCGCACTCTGTGGCGAGGTCTTCCGTTCACCAACGTGGAGATCTTCCAGTGCGCGGTGGCGTTTCTCATCGGCATTGGCGGAAGCCTGCGAGCAGCGAAGGGGACGCAGTGGGAAGTCGCTCTATGCCTGTTCACGTTGCTGTGCGGCGTGGCGTGCTACGTGGTGGCTTTCAACTTCCTCGAACGCAAGGGAGAACACGGGCGGAACTTTTACATCTACTCGAGTTTCGGCCTCCTGCTCGTGGTGGGAGGGACGAGCATCCTTTTGACGGCCGCGACCGCGGGAATCGCGCTGCCACTGCAGGCGCTGGCATTCGTCTGGATCGGCGAGCGCTGGCTTCGCAGCACGCTCATCTGGCATGGAACCGCATACTTGCTGCTTGGAGTGCTGATGGCGGCGACGCTTACCGGAGCGTTGTCGCTGTTGCTTGGGACGGCCACCGGATGGAGCACGCTCAACCCGGGACTGGTATGCGCGTGTGCGTGCGGGGTGCTCTGCTGCCGGATAGTGAGCCACTCCTCACAAGCGCACCTGACGAATACGCTGCTGATGGTGGCTCTGGCCTCGCTGCTCGCGGGAGGCGCGCTGTGCGCTGTCCTGACAAGCCCGCTTACGGGAAGCTTAATGCCGTACGCGGCAACGGTTCGCACGGCGGTAATCCTTGGAACGGTGTGGGTCCTGGCACGAAGTGCGCATCCGGCACATCGCTGGGCCGGGATCGGGATGATGGTGGCAGGCGGCTACAAGATGGTCGCCCAGGAATTCCGGGCCGACGCCACCATGCCGTTGTTCCTGTCGCTGCTGCTGTGCGGAGGGATGCTTCTGATTCTGCCGCGGCTGTTGCAGCGTCCGGGGGCCGAAGACCGCAGCGGCGGGGTCGATGAATCGGCCCACGCCGCCGCTCGCTAGTGCCGCTGGTCCAGTCGGCGCGCCTCGATCCGGAGCGGGCGACTACTGGGTTAGCACGCAGATCGCGTACGAATCGAACGAGAAGTTCTTGGTGACTTCCGACCCGTTGATCCAGCGCATCTCCCAGCCGGTGTACGCCTTTCCGGTGATCGGACGCGAGCGATTGAGCACCGCATCGGTCACGGATGACGCGCCTCCGCCGCCGAAGACCTTGAAGCCCGCCGGGCAGGTCACCTCGATCATTGCGCTGCCGCCTGCAACGAGGGTGGTTGGCCCGGTTTGAAGCGGTTGCAGCAGGTATGTCATGACTCCGGAAGGGCCCATGGGACCCATGGGTCCGACAGGACCGGCGGGGCCGACAGGTCCGTTTGCGCCAGCGGGTCCAGCGGGTCCAGCGGGTCCGATAGGTCCGATCGCGCCAGTGGGTCCAGCCGGGCCAATCGGTCCGACCGCGCCAGCAGGTCCAGCGGGGCCAATCGGTCCGATCGCGCCAGCAGGTCCAGCCGGGCCGATAGGACCAGCGGGGCCCTGCGGTCCCACAGCACCACCGCCACCAATGGTCAGACTACCGAGGAAAAACTGCGATGCCCCATTGCCCTGTCCTTGCGCCTTGACGACCAGTAAGGAGTAAGTGGCCGGGGGCATCTGCGGCAGTTGGACCGCGATGTAGTTGTCATTCCAGCTCACAATCCCGAGCGGCACAGTGCCGACAACTACTTGACCTGGGCTTTGTCCAAAGCTGGACCCGGTCAGCTTGAGGAGACCCAGTGCGGGTTCAGCAGCCGTCACAACGGGCTGGCTGTTGGGTTGCGGATTGGCATGCAAGGCAGCGGCAAGCAGAGATACGCTTAGTAGTCTTGTTGTTATTTGTTTCATGTTTCGTTGACCTCCGCCCACTCAGGCGGAAACCCGCCCTGTGATTTGCTCATCAGAAGGGAAATTTCTTTGGTAACGCTACGGTACCGAGCATTTCGGCGGGATCGAAATCATGATGTGCACGTGGTGAGACATCAAGTGTCCCTCTTCGATTCGGCATTCCTTCACGCCGCCAATCGGCGGAACACCTCACCCCGGTCTTTTCTCAGTTGCGCGTACAGTGTCCCGTGTCCGGCACTTCGGAATGAACACCACCTGATACTTGCACTCCCATTTCGTGTGATTTAGACTTTGGTAGTCATCCATCGGGAATTCTCCTTTTCGTGTGCTTGGCGGCTCACGCTTCGGAGTGTCCCGATGGACTCCCGGAAACCCCAGCAGAGCCGGGGCGCCTCCTGTCAGGCTAGTATTCCCGTTGCGTGCCAGCCGCCAAAACCCAGTTCACGGCCGGAAGGGGCGGAATCTGAATTCCCCGCTGGTCAAGGACCCTGACTTCCAAACTCGGGTTGATCCGATTGGCGTCGACCAAGGAAAGCAGCTTCCGCTCGACGAGCCGCTTTTTCAGATGGTTGAGAGATCGAGCGATTTTTCGTGAGATCTCTCTCGCCTCAATACGGAACTGAGCTTCTGTTGTCCATGCGATGTTCATGGTTGTCGTGTGCAACGTAACTCCATCAGGCTCGGAAGTGGAAATCTGGGCCAGATGCGTCAGGTAGTCCCGTCGATACGAGTCCCGATCGGCGAGCGTCAAAGAACGGGTGTGGCCGGATTGCCTACGATAACCGATGGGATGGGGACCATTCGCGAGCAACACGTCGCCTGGCTGAGGGTTCTCAACCACGTAATAAGCTTCGAGAGGCGGAAAGCCCGGCTGGGCGAACGACGCGCCACACTCAACTCCGCCGCCTCCACTACTCCCCTCACCCACAGCAAAGCCTGGTGCGGTGACTTGCACCGTAAGCCGGATGGTCCATGCTTGGAGCAATTCAGCCGCAAACCCGGCAGTCGGCCTCGACGTCAGGATGCTATTGAGCGCTACCCAATCGTGGTCCTCCAGCTTTCGCGACGATAGCCGCTCGATCAGGTGATTGTACTGGCCAGGCCGCCTCGCGATCACAATGAGCACCTCGTCGAGCCGGTTGTCAGCCATCGCCGTGAGGACGGTCTCGGGAACATTGATGTTCAGACGAATTAGCGTATCGGTGGCAGCCATCCGCACACGCCAGTCAGCGTGGGTCGCCAGACGAAGCAAATCGCCTTCGAAGCCCGTGAGACGGCAGTTGCCCACGAGGTGCGCGCCCCAGGCCAGTTTCGCTGGTTCCTTCGAACTCAGCAGAGCCGAGACCGCGCTCGACTCCGTGACCGCGGCGGGCGACTGCGCCAGCGTCTGACCCGCGAGAGCGGCACAGAGCCAAAGGCAAGCGAGCGCGATTCGCCTCATGTTTCCATGATAGTGAACCGCGCGACAGTCTATTGACAGCCCATTGCCTCGACACGATGACCACGGCGATCACTCCGGAAACCGAAATGTCATGCAAACGAGGGCGAGCGCGGACCATTCTGAGGCAGGCACTATGAAGAGCCCAAGGCGTACCCTGGAAGAAGGTTCTTTTCATGTCCTACTTCACTGATCATCATTCCCGTTATCTTGACGAACTCAAAGCCTTCCTTCGGATCCCATCCATCAGCACGTTGAGTGAGCACAAGCTCGACATTCATCGCGCCGCGGAGTTTGTGGCAGCGCAGTTGAAACAGGCCGGCTTGCACGGCGTGGAACTCATGGAAGGGCACGGTCATCCGCTGGTGTATGGCGAGTGGCTCGGCGCACCGGGCAAGCCGACCCTGCTCTTCTACGGACACTACGACGTTCAACCTCCCGATCCGTTGAACGAGTGGGTCTCTCCACCATTTGAGCCCGAGGTGCGCGGCGACAACATCTATGCCAGGGGCGCCGCCGATGACAAGGGTCTGACATTGATCCTGATCAAGGCAGTGGAGGCCGTGATGGCAACGCGCGGCAGCCTGCCACTGAACGTGAAGTTCCTCATCGAAGGGGAGGAGGAATCGGGCGGCGAACACATTTCCGCGTATGTGGCCTCGAAGCCGCCTCGCCTGATGGCCGATGCCGCCGTGATCTGTGATACGGAGATGTTTGCGCCCGAACTGCCGACGCTCTGCATTGGACTCCGCGGGATCCTGTATGGCGAACTCATCGTCGATGGCGCGAAGCAGGATCTGCATTCCGGCGTCTATGGAGGCGCGGCGCCGAATCCGGTGATGGCCGTGGCGGAGATCCTTTGTGCGCTGAAGGACCGTGAGGGGCGGCTGAACATTCCGGGCTTTACGGAGCGTGTGCGCAAGCCCGCGCCTGAGGAGTTGCACGCATGGTCGACCTTGCCGTTCGATGAGCGCCACTACATTGAGACCGAAGTGAAGGTGAAGGAGCTTACGGGTGAGCCGGGCTACTCGCTGTTTGAACGCCTGTGGGCGCGGCCGACGCTGGAGGTGCATGGCATTCGGGGCGGCTTCACGGGAGGGGGCGCGAAGACGGTGATTCCGGCGCGGGCCGTGGCGAAGATCAGCACGAGGCTGGTGGCGGACCAGGATCCGGAAGAGTGTGCGGGATTGCTGGCCGAGGCGGTGCGGAGGGCGACGCCGAAGGGCGTGACGGCGGAGTTCAAGCTGCTGCATGCGGCAGCGCCGTCGCTGACCGATCCTTCGAATCCCTACATTCGTGCGGCGGCAAGCGCGATGCAGGAGATCTTCGGCAAAGAAACGGTGTATGTACGGTCGGGCGGGTCGATTCCGATTGTGGGCCTGTTCGATCAGCATCTGGGGATTCCGAGCGTGATGATGGGGTTCGGCTTACCGGATGACAATCTGCACGCGCCGAACGAGAAGTTGTATCTGCCGAACTTCTATCGGGGGATCGAGGCAGTGGCGCGTTACCTGGATGTGGCTGCGGCGGTATCGTAGGGCCATGCATCCGCTCGAACTGGTTGCGCCTCTTACGCCGCTGCTGATGATTCCTTTGGGTTACGGCGCGGTGGCGCGGCGCGTTTCGTACCCTCTGCTGTTCGCGTGTGCGATGCCGGTGGCGATTTCGTTCGCGCTGGACTATGGTGTGATCGCGGCGCTGCTGACGTTGCCGTGGGTGGGGTTCACGCTGATGGAAGCGGTCCGTGCAGTCGCGGGGCCGAAGGGGCGTACGCTGGATCTGGCTGTGTTGCTTGCGAGTCTGGTGTTGGCGGCGGGAAGCGGGTCGCTCGGGATCTCGCGGTTGGGTCTGGGCGCGGAGCCATTGCAGACGAGCGATGAGCGTCTGCTGCTGGTGTCGATTCACTGTTGGTATGCGGGGTTCGGAATGCTGATGCTCGCGGCGGCGGCCGGGCGGGCGCTGGGAGGCGAGCCACTGGTGTGGCGAATCTGCGTGTGGGGTGTGACGGCCGGGCTCACGGCGCTGGTAGGCGGTACGATGGCCGGGGGCTCGGTACCGATGCTGGATCACCTGGGAGGAGCGGTACTGGCGCTGGCGGCGGTGGTGCTCAGCGCGCTTGCGATGTTTGCGTCCGCCAGACTGGGCGGGATTGCGGCGAAGGTGCGAACCGCGAGCCACTTGTGCTTTTCCGCGAGCGCGGCTTGTCTGGTGGTTGCGATGTCGGCGACGGCGTATCTGGTGGTGCGAGGTCTGGCCTCAGGCGGTGTTCCCTTACCGCCCATTGCGCCGCTGGCGGATGTTCACGGCATTGCGAGCGCGGTGGGCGTGATCGCCGGACTGTGCGGATGGGCGCTGGTGAAGTTGCCGAGTCACCATGCGTCTGGTCACCATGCGTCTGGTCACCATGCGTCTGGTCACCATGCGGCCTGATGCGCGGGCGTTTCTTCGCGCAGATGCTCGCGAGCACTGATGCGCTCCTGGCACCGGACACAGTATTTCGCCCATGGCACGACGGCGAGGCGTTTGGGAGGAATCGGCTCCTCGCATCGCATGCACACGCCGAACTCGCCGGTTTGCAGACGGTCCAGAGCTTCGTCCAATAGCCGGAGCTGATCCCAGCCGATGGCATTGAGGCGGAGGTTGATGAACTCGTCGTGGGCGATCTGCACGGCGTCATCTTCGGCGACCCGGCCCATTTTGGAGGCGGCGTCGAACTTCATGCCCATGCCCGCCATGACTTCCTCTTTCTTGGCGAGCAATACGGAGCGGAAGTCGCCGTTCGCGTGAGAAGCAGATATGGGCGCCGGCGGCGGTGCGGGCGCGACGATGATCGGCGGCGCAGGCGCTGCGGGCTTTGGTGACGTGAGCGGCCCGGCTTTGGGTGTGGCGGCTTTGATCTCGAGTGTTTTGGCAGGCGGCTTCGGGACGGATTCCACCTTCCGCGCGATAGCTGTTCCGGTTGCCCGGGCAGGTGCGGACGCTTTCAGAGGCGGCGGCACGTGGCCATTTCTTTCGCGGGCGCTGGACTGGCTGTGTTGACGGCTGCTGGTTGACATTCTCGACATACTCCTCACGAAATCCGCGGCCACCTTCCGGTCGCTATTGCCGGATATCCATAGCGGGATACCCAACACGCATCTCATCGGCTAGTGGATCTTCGATCTTTATTCGATTTCGGAAAAGCTATCACATTTTTCTGTCCGCCACTCGGAGGGATTGTATCCTCGCTCACATCACCCGACATTGGCCGGTTGCCGGAATGTGTATGTGCTAATCTGTACATACAAGATGGTTCGCTTCGAATGGGACGAGACAAAGAACCGAAGCAATTTCCGGAAGCACCGTATCGATTTTGAAACCGCGCAGTTGATTTTTGACGATCCAGGATGCGTCACCTTCGTCGAGCGAACCATCGACGGCGAGCCGCGATGGCACGCAATCGGCTTTGCCGAAGGAGTGATTTTGCTGGTCGTCGTGCATACCTATTCGGAGTCCTCTCCCGGGGAGATCATCCGCATCATCTCCGCACGCCAAGCGACTCCTCACGAAAGGAAGCTCTATGAAGCGGCTCACAGCTAAGAAACGGGCGAGCCTGGAACGTCTTGCCCAGAGACCAGACCGCGAGATCGATCTCTCCGATATCCCCGAGATTCGCCAATTCCCCACGGACGCGGTGATCGGCAAGTTCTACCGGCCGAAAAAGCAGAGTGTGACGCTTCGGTTGGATGCGGACGTCCTCGCTTGGCTGAAGTCCTCGGGCGATGGATATCAGACGCGAGTAAACACATACCTGCGGAAGCTCATGACAAAAAGCGCGTCGTGATTCGCGGCCGTGAGGAGCCGGCGTGATCGATTACCCGCCATGAGTCGCGTTTGTGGCTGTAGTCTGATACCCGACATGGTTCGGTAGTGCCGGCCGGTCACTATCGCCGAATATCCATAGCGCGATATCCAACACGCATCTCATCGGCTAGTGCTCGTGGACCTTCGATCTTCATTCGATTTCGGAGACACTATCACATTTCTCTTCCCACCACGGAGGGCAGTGTATCTTCGCCCACACGACAACGGCCGGTTGTCCGAAAGCGTTGGGGACCCGCACCTTGGCTTTTGGCTACAATTGAGTTCGGGGACTGCAAGGATGCCGAATATCAAGCCCGAAAAGCTCGTACCGAACGTCGTTTCCGCGGTGGCTGTTCGTAGCAGGCTCGGCCAGATCCTGAAGCGGGTGGAGCAGAAGAACGAACGCTTTGTCGTTGACCGTCATGGCCAGCCTCAAGCCGTGATCATGAGCATCCGTGACTACGTCAATACGTTTGCACCGGCGCCAACGTGGCTCAAGGCCATTGGAAGAGAAGCGAAACAGAAGGGCCTGAACAAACTGACCTTGCGCCAGATCAACGCGGAGATCGCCACCACCCGCCGGGAACGGCGAAGCTCCAGGTAGTCTGGCGACCATGATGCGCGTAGTGGTTGACACCAACGTGTTGGTGTCTGCTTACTTGAACGAAGATGGCGCCCCCTTCGCGGTGATTAGACTCTGTCTTGCCGGCTGTGTCAGGATGTGCGCGTCGAGGCCGATCCTGGACGAGTACCGGGAATTGCTGGGACGAAAGAGCTTGCCACTGGACAGGAGGCGAGCGACGCTGTTTCTGAAAGCAATCAAAGGTGCCTGCACCCTTTTCTCTCCCCAACCCGGTCTCCCCGCCGAGTTGAAGCTGATTGATCCGGACGACGCTATGTTCCTCGAATGTGCCGAGGCCGCGAAGGCCGCGTATCTAATCACGGGCAATACCAAGCACTTCCCTCCGAAGTGGAAGGTGACACAACGTATCACTCCGGCGGCATTCCTCGGAGTGTGGCAGCAGTGGCACCAGCAGTCGCGGGGCGACTAACTCCAAGCTGGGCGGACCCAACCCAGAGCCACGGCGGTCATCACCAGACCGACCACCGTGATGACGCCCGCCGAGATCACGGGCATCATCTTCACCAGTCCATGATTGGACAACGATGACCGGTCCGGCAGCAGATGCTTCGCATAAAGCACCATGCAGCCGATGACAATGAGAACCACGGACAGGCCGAGGCTGAAACTGGTGAGCAGTGCCAGCCCGAGTCCGATGCGGCCGAGCGCAATCGCACTTAAGAGTAATACCAGGGCGGAGGGGCAAGGCACCAGGCCGCCACTCACTGCCAGGCCCATGAGGCTGCCCATCGTGACTTCCCCTTCGATGTAGTGCGTGTGACCACCGGGGCCATGGTGATGGTCATGCGCGTGGTGATCGTGGCTGTGGTGGTCGTGGCCGTGATGATCGTGGCCGTGATGATCGTGGCCGTGATGATCGTGGCCGTGATCATGTGAGTGATGCGCGTGGGAGTGCATCATGGCAGCGCCCGCCATGGCGTGCTCAGGCTCATGCGCATGATCGTACGAATGAGAATGGCCATGATCATGCGAATGTCCGTGGTGGTGATCGTGGCTGTGATGATCGTGAGTAGCCACCGCCTGCTGCAGCCTGCGATAGAACATCGAAGCACCCACGAAGACAATCATCAGGCCCGACACCACACTCAAGACCGGAATGATCTTATCCGGGACCACATATCGCGAAAGGAACAGCGTGCCGAGGCCCAGGGCAAACACGCTGGCCGTATGCGTCAACGTGACCATGCCCCCAAGGAGCATTGCATGCTTCATGGTTCCGCGCGAGCCTACCAGATAGGCCGCGACGATCGTCTTTCCGTGTCCCGGCGACAGGGCGTGCATCGCCCCGAAACCGAACGCCGCGACAAGTCCCATCAGAATCATTCCGAGGCTGAGGTCGCCCTTGCGGAGGAGTTCGGAAAGGAAATCGCCCTTCTGAACGGTGCCGGGAGTGGTAACGGGCGCCGCGGGCGATTGCGAAGGCTGGGCCTGCGACATGGAAGGCTTGGGCTGCGGAATCGGCTCGACGCGCACTGCCGGAACCGGCGCATCCGCGGCGGGCGTGGATGCAACGACGGGGAAGGGCTTCCAATCGAAGCGTGCGCGGAGATCCTGGGGAGGCGCAATGGTGGGATCCTCGGGATAGGCCGTCAGTGCGTTGCTGATGTCTTTCGAGGAATGGCTGGGGCGCTCAACGATGGCCGTGCCGGTGGCGACCACGATCTCTTTCCAGCCCGCGCGGTCCGCGAAGTTCCGGTCCTCATATTCGAGACGGCCGGGCGATGCGGGCAGTTCAGCTTTTGCCGTGATTCGCAACACGGGGAGCCCGCCGGCGCCATCAGCGAAGACGAGATCCGCGGAACGGACCGTCGCCTTGACAGGCTTGCCGTCGACAGTGAGATTCAGATTACCGACCCATTCGCGTGCCTGCCGGAGCGCCTGTTGCTGGAGTTCGGGCGCCGGGCTGGTACGCTCCATCTTCCAATCGCGCAGCAGTTCGAACGTTGGCACTTCGGCAAGATCGAGCGCGTAGGTGAGCGTGATCCTTTCCCCCGAGGGTTCGAATTTGGCATAGTGGCTGATGCTGAAGTTGCCCATCGGATGGGCGAGCAGGAGACCGGCCGCGAGCAAGGTGAACGCCGCGGGCTGTGCGATCCTGAAAAAGCTACGAAGGGGTGCGCTTCGCTTCATTACAATGGAGATTACGGAACTCCTCCGGCATCGGATGCATGCGTAGTGTAATAACAGCACAGGATATACCTCTCTGCGGGGAGTTGCGGGTCCCGATGGGGACCATTGTAACCCCGTCGGCGCGCGATCTTGCGCGGGAACGCGGCATTCCGATCCGCGAAGTGAAGCCTGAGGAATTGAACGGCATCGCGCCTCCGGAGAAGACCGTGGCATTGGGCGCCGATCACGGCGGGTTCGAGATGAAAGAGGCGCTGAAGCCGGTGCTTGCGTCGCTGGGATTCACGGTGCGCGACATCGGCGTGCATGAGCCGAAGACCGCCGATTATCCCGATATCGCGCATGCGGTGGCGGAGCTTGTGGCCGGGGGCAAAGCGTCGCAAGGCGTGATTGTGGATGGCGCGGGGATTGGCTCCGCGATGATGGCCAACAAGGTGCCCGGGATTCGCGCGGCGCTGTGCTACGATAAGGCCTCCGCCCGCAATAGCCGCGAGCACAATCATGCCAACGTGCTCACGCTGGGAGGCCGCATGTTGACGCAGACGCAAGCTGAGGATGTTCTGCGCACGTGGCTAACGACTCCCTATGGTGGCGGACGCCATGGCGCGCGAGTCGATAAGATTACGGAAATTGAAAAGAGATATCGGACGTGGACGCCGCAGAGTTAGACAAGCTGGTTGCACAAATCGGTGATGAGATTCTGGCGCGGGTCAGCCGGGGTGCGGCGCATCCGCCGAACGCGGAAGGGCTGAACATCGGCGACCTGGTGTGTCCCGGCTGCACGCAGCGTTGCGCGCAGACCTGCGCGAAGAAGACGAAGGAGATTGTGGCCGCGGGTGCGGATCGTGTTTCCGCGTCCGATAAGCTGACGCGGGTGGATCCGGCCATTGCATTGTTGATTGACCATACGCTGCTGCGCCCGGATGCGACGCGTGAGGAGATTGTGAAGCTGTGCCGGGAGGCGAGGCAATACAACTTCGCCAGTGTTTGCACGAATGCGTTCTGGGTGCCGCTGGTGGCGGCGGAACTGAAAGGTTCGCCCGTGAAGGTGTGCACGGTGGTGGGCTTCCCACTGGGCGCAACCACAACCGCAAGCAAGGTGGCCGAGACCGGAGAAGCGATTCGCGCCGGAGCAACCGAGATCGATATGGTGATCAATGTGGGCGCGTTGCGATCGGGCGATTACGACACCGTGAAAATGGATGTGCAGGCCGTGACGCAAGCCTGCCACAAGCATGGTGCGATTGTGAAGGTGATTCTGGAGAACGCACTGCTGGACGACAATCAGAAAGTGATGGCGTGCTCGCTGTGCAAGCTGGCGGGGGCGGACTTCGTGAAGACGTCGACCGGTTTTGCGAAGTCGGGCGCGACCGCGCATGACATCGCGTTGATGCGCGCGGTGGTGGGGCCGGAAATGGGCGTGAAGGCCAGTGGTGGCATTCGCACGCTGGGCGATCTGAAGACGATGGCCGCTGCCGGGGCCAGCCGCATCGGCGCGAGTGCAAGTGTGAAGATCGTGCAGGAGACCGCAGCTTAGTAGCCGATGGAGCCAGCCGCACAGTCCCGCGTCCGATTCCAGAAGCGTTCCGAACTCCTCGACTTCCTGCTGGAAGTGTCGGAAGCCACAGGCGAGACACTTGATCTGGATGAGACGCTGGAGCGAGTGGGCGACATCATCCGGCGCGTGGTACCGGCCGAACTCTTCGCAATTCTGCTCTACAGTGAACGCACGCACGGGCTGCGTATCCGCTATGCGATTGGTCATCGCGAGGGCATTGTGCGCAACCTCGAAATCCCGCTTGGCGAAGGGCTCACCGGCATTGCCGCCGAAACGCGGCAGGCGATTCTGGTGAACGATGTGAAGAGCGATCCGCGCTATATCCCTGTGTTGGACGCGGTGCGCAGCGAGATCGCGATTCCGATGATTGCTCGGGGCGGGCTGGTGGGCGTGATCGACATGCAGTCGACGCGGCCCAATGCGTACACGCTGTATGACCGCAGTCTGCTGCAACTGCTGGCGAGCCGGGTGGCGCTTGCCGTGGAGAACGCCAGGCTGTATCGAAGATTGGAAGGCCAGAACCGGCAGATGCGCACGCTGGGCGCGTTCTCGCAGGAGTTCTCGTCAATTTTGGATCTGGATGAATTGCTGCGCAAGGTGGCGGAGAATGCGCGGCAGTTGGTCGATTACGACGCATTCAACCTGCTGCTGGCGGACTATGAACGGCACGTGCTGCGGCATCGTTTCAGTCTGCGGTATGACGAGCGGGTGGAGATCGACAACATTCCTTTTGGGAGCGGGATCACTGGGGCCGCGCTCGAAGGGCGGGAGCCGGTGCGCGTCAACGATACACTGCAGGATTCGCGCTACATCGCCTCGCATCCGGGTATTCTGAGCGAGCTTGCGGTGCCGCTAATCTTGCAGGACCGCGTGGTCGGCGTGCTGGATCTGGAGAGCGAGAAACTCGGTTTCTTCACCGAGGAACACCTGCGCATCTTCTCAGTGCTTGCGCCGCAGATCGCGAGTGCGATTGAGAATGCGCGCCTCTATGAGGAACTCGCAAAACGTGAGAGCCGCATGGAGCAGGATCTGCGCGCGGCTCGCAAGCTGCAGAAAGTGCTGTTGCCGCGCAAGGCTCCGGAGATGATGGGGCTTGAGTGCGCGCTTGGCTCCCGGCCTGCTCGCGAGATCAGCGGCGACATCTACGACTTCTTCGACCGCGGCCAGCATCGCTGGCTGATCTGCTTCGGGGATTCGAGCGGAAAGAGCGCCGCGGCGGCGCTATACGGCGCGCTGGTGAGCGGGTTGATTCGTGGCGTTGCACAGACTGAGCATCATCCGGCGGATGTGATGGTGCAACTCAACGAAGCCGTGTTGGAGCGCAAGGTTGATTCGAAGTACGTGACGCTGCTGCTGATGATGTGGGATCCACACAGCCGCACGTTCACGATGTCGAACGCGGGAAACACGCAGCCGATGATTCGCCGCGGCGATGAAATCATTGTGCCCAAGGTGGAGGGTGTGCCGATCGGGCTGTTGGAGGATCGCGTATACGACGAGGTGGTGTTCCAGGCGCAACCGGGTGACGTGATGCTGCTCTACTCGGATGGCGTGCAGGATCAGCATGCGCCGCACGAGCCACATGAGGAAGCGCCGGAGTATGGAACCACGCGGCTTGAGAAGCTGTTGAGGGACATGAAAGACGCGCCGACCGCCGAGATCATGGGGGCGGTGTTCCGCGATTTGGATGAATGGGCCGCGGGCGCTCCGATCACGGATGATCAGAGCGTGATTGTGATGAAAGTGAAGTGATGCAGAACGCCTTCGAATACCGGAACAACCTACTTTACATGGAAGACGTTGCGCTCGATGAGATCGCGGAGCAAGTGGGTACGCCATGCTATGTGTATTCTTCGCGAGCGATTCTGAGCCGCTATCGCGCCTACCACCGCGCGTTTGGCGATGCTCCGCACAAGGTCTGCTACGCCGTGAAGGCGAACAGCAATCTGAGCGTGCTGACGTTGCTGGCGAACGCCGGGGCGGGCTTCGACATCGTGTCGGGCGGCGAGTTGTACCGCGCGCTGAAGGCGGGTGCGGAGCCGGGCTCCATTGTGTTTTCGGGTGTTGGCAAGACGCGCGAGGAAGTGGAATATGCACTCGAGAGCGGCATACACACGTTCAATTGTGAGTCGGAGCCGGAGCTTGCGTTGATCGATGGTCTTGCGGCGCGGCTCAACAAGAAGGCGCGGATTGCGTTGCGTGTGAATCCGGATGTGGACGCCTCCACCCATCCCTACATTTCGACCGGACTCAAGGAGCACAAGTTCGGCATCGATATCGCGGAAGTGGAGGCGGTGTATCAGCGCGCGCGAAGCTGGCCGCATTTGCTGATGGAGGGCGTGAGTTGCCACATCGGCTCACAGTTGCTGAATGTGGATCCGCTGCTCGAATCCGTGGATCGCATGGTGGCGCTGGTGGAGCGGCTGCGCGCGATGGGCTTGCCGATTCAGCATCTGGATCTGGGCGGCGGTGTCGGCGTGCCGTACCGGCCGGGCGAGCAGAGTCCGTCGATCGAAGAATACATACAGAAGATCTGCGCGAAGGCGGCGGGTCACAACCTGATGCTGATGGTGGAACCCGGGCGTTCGCTGGTGGGTGAGGCAGGCCTGCTGCTGAGCCGTGTGCTGTATCGCAAGCGCAATGGCGAGAAGGAATTCATCATCATTGACGCGGCGATGAACGATCTGATCCGGCCGTCGTTATACAAGGCGCATCACGAGATTATTCCGCTACGGCGCGATGAGCGGCGCGGCAAGGTGCAAGCGGACGTGGTGGGACCGGTGTGCGAGTCGGGCGATTTTCTCGCGAAGGATCGCGAGATGGCGAACGTGATGCCGGGCGATCTGGTGGCGATCTGCACGGCGGGTGCGTATGGTTTCGTGCAGGCATCGAACTACAACTCGCGGCCGCGCGCGGCGGAGATCATGGTGGGTGGATCGGGGTACAAGATCGCACGCACGCGCGAGAGTTACCATGATCTGATCCGCGGCGAATAGCGTTCGGACTCGCCGGCGGGTGAAGGAGCACCCCGTGAAGATCGCCATTGCATCGATTCTCCAGGAATCGAACACATTCTCGCCCGTCATGACTCGCTACGGCGATTTCAGCCCCGTGTTTGGCGAGGCCGCGCGTGAACGGCATCAAGGAAAGCTCACCGAGATGGGCGGGTTTCTGGATGTGCTTGCGTCGAAGAAGGGCGTAACGATTGCGCCGGTATGCGCAGCTTGGGCCATCACGGCGAATCGCCTGGTGCGTGCCGATTTCGAAAGGCTGCTGGAGGAGTTTCGCACGCATCTGACGCTGCACGCCGATGCCGGTGGATTGCTGCTGGCGATGCATGGTGCGCAGACAGCAGAGGGCGCCGATGATGTTGAGGGTCGCGTGCTGGAAGTGGCGCGTGGTGTACTTGGTGACGAAAAGCCCATTGTTCTGACGTTGGATCTGCATGCCAACATCACAGCCGCGATGATTCGGCATGCCACGGCGATTGTGGGCTATCACACGTATCCGCATGTCGATATGTTCGAGACGGGGCGAAAGGCGGCGCGATTGCTGTTGCGCACGCTGAAGGGCAAGTGCCGTCCGGTGATGCGCTCCGTGAAGCTGCCGCTGATTGTGAACGCGGAGAATAGTGGATCAGAGAGCGGGCCGTTCGCGAAGTTGATGCGGCTTGCGGAGTCGGCGGAAGCGAAGGGCAAGGCGGAGGCAGTGTCGCTGTTTCCCGTGCAACCGTGGATGGACATTGAGGAGATGGGCTGCGCGGTGGTGGTGGTGACGGACGACGACGCGGCGGGCGCGAAGAAGCAAGCACGGGGGCTGGCCGCGAAGTGGTGGAAATCGAAAAAACAGTTCGAGCCGGAATTGTTTCAGCCGCAGGACGCAATCGGGAAGGCTCTGGCGATGGAAGGCGGGCCGGTGGTGCTGGCGGAATCGTCGGATTCGACGGGTTCGGGCTCACCGGGCGATTCGACAGGAGTGTTGCGGCATCTCTTGAAAGCGGATCTGCCGGGGCCCGCGGCGATCTTTCTCGTGGATCCAGGTGCGGTGGAGAAAGCCATCGCGGCTGGTGTGGGCAATCGCGTCACGATGGCGATTGGCGGTTGCTTCGATAAGGGGAATTCGAAGCCGGTGAAGGTGGACGGCCATGTGCGGTTGATCTCGGATGGACGATGGACGGCGCGTGCGCGCGGCTACAACACGGGGATCGAGACTTGCATGGGACCCACAGTGGTGCTGGAAGTGGGTCAGGTGAAGATCCTCATCGCGTCGCGTTCGGCGATGACGGTGGATCCGGAGTTGTTTCGCAGCCACGGGATTGAGCCGCTGTATTGCAAGATCGTGGTGGTGAAGTCGCCACTGGGATTTCGCGCTTGCTATGAGCCGCTGGCGAAGGCGATATTCCTTGTCGATACGCCGGGAGTGTCGACGGCGAATCTGAAGACGCTGCCGTGGAAGCGCATTTCGCGCCCGATTTATCCGCTGGATCCTGATACCATCTTCAAACCTTGAATCTCTCGCTGACATCCGAAGCGCGGCCGACGATGGTGCGATATTCCATCGTCGCGCTTGCGTTGATCGTGAACCTGGTCTGCTACACCGACCGTTCCTGCATCTCCATTGCGGGTCCGAAGATGCGCGAGGAATTCGGTTTTTCGCAGACCGAGATGGGCTTCGTATACAGCATCTTCAGCCTGAGCTATTTTCTGGGGCAGACGCCGTGGGGAGTGCTGGCGGATCGCTACGGCGCGCGATGGCTGGTGACGCTGGCGATACTCGGATGGTCTGTGTTTACGGGGCTGACAGCGCTTGCGTGGAGTTTCGCGTCGCTGCTTGCCATTCGATTTGTCTTCGGCGCATTGGAAGCCGCGTTGTCGCCCGCGGTGGCGACGGCGTTCCGGCATTGGGTTCCCGATCATGAGCGCTCTTCGGCGTTTGGCTTCTTTCTGGGAGGAGGCAGGCTGGGGGCGGCAGTGACGCCTCTGATTGCGACGGCGATTCTTGCGGCGTCAGGATGGCGCGCGATGTTCGTGGTGTTCGGCGGGCTCGGGATCGGGATGGCGGTTGTGTGGTCCTTTTGGTTTCGCAATACGCCATCGGAGCACCGGGCGGTGAATGCGGCGGAGAGCGAACTCATTGCGCGCCGTCATCAGAAGTCCACGACCTCGAAGACCATGGTGAACCCGCGGTGGCGCGAGTTGCTGGCGATGCCGCGGTTGTGGTGCTTGCTTGCGGTCGCGTTCGGATGCACGTTCCTGTGGCAGTTCTATATCACGTGGTTTCCGACTTACCTGCGCGAAGAGCGGCGGATGGGCTTGCAGGAATCGGCCTTCTATGCGGGCTTGCCGTTTGTGTTCGGCGTGTTTGGGACGTGGGTGGGTGGTCTGCTGACGGACGCGCTGTCGCGCCGTTATGGGGTGAGGCGGGCACGCACGATGATCGGCACGTGCTCATTGACGATGGGCGGGGTGCTGCTATCGGCGGGCATCTGGTGCTCGGAGCCGAGGCTGGCGGCCGTGTTGATGGCGTCGGCCGCGCTGGGTGTGGATTTGTTTCTGGGGGCGGCGTGGGCCTCGGCACTGGATATCGGCGGAGCGAGTGGTGGCGCAGTGGCGGGTCTGATGAACGCGTCGTCCAACTTTGCGGGCTTTGTGTCGCCGGCGTTCAACGGTTGGGTGCTGGAGACGTGGCACGATTGGAACATCTTTCTGGTGGTGGCGATTGCGGCGAACTGGATTGCGGCGATGTTGTGGTTGAGGGTGAATCCGCGCGAACCGGACACGGCATCGTAAGCTCAGGAGAGTGCATCTCCGTAAGCAGCATCACTTGGTC
>JAEUQE010000141.1 GCA_016789785.1 Bryobacterales bacterium | reverse complement strand
TGGTTCTAGGGAACTTTCTTCCGCATCTCACTCACGATGAGGTCGAATTCCTTTCTTTCTAAGCTCCCCGGCGGGTTCCCGCGCGCCCACTGTTCCATCTTGTCGAGCACGGCGCGGTCGCGGGTTTCGATGAGCGCCTTGGCGATATCGATCCGAAGGTCGAACTCCTTTCTTTCCGACTGGTCGAATGCGCTCAGGAGAGCGTCCTTATTCGCCACCGGATCGATCCTTCCCAAGGCCCGTGCCGACGTTCTCCGGACGGCGACGGGCAGCGCCCCGTCGGCCAGAATCGACCGCATGATCGGCATCGCGGATCGCTCCCGGAAATTGCCGAGAGCGCTGACAGCTTGCAGCCTGCGCGCTGCTCCCCTAGTTTCAGGTGCAGCGTGACGCTCGGCCTCGAGAATGCGGAGCAATGCAGGTATCACGACCGAAGGCGGGCCGATCTTGTCGAGTTCGGCCTTAAGCTCCGGCCACGATTGATCGATTGGAAGCAACCACATCTTGAGTTGCTCTGTGACTTGCTCCTCACGGGTCTGGCTCGTAAGGCACGTCGGCATCAGCCAACAACTGGCGACTGCAAGCAGCATTCGTCGTGACATCATTTTGAAAACTCCTATTGATGCGAATGAATGGCGCGGGCGAACACGATCACCTTCCGCGGACAGACTATGGGCCAAGTTCGTGGGGAGCCAGACATCATCACGAGATCCTTCATCCTCTGAATGTACTTGAAAGCAGGGTGACCGCCGTTCCACGGAGCGCGCTCGGGATAAGATGTAGGGTACGGAATGTCCATCCCTCCGATCCCGCCGTCGCTGGAAAGTCTGGGCCGCAAGCCCTTCTCTTTCTACCCGCCGGTGGTCAACATCGAACACAATGAGTGGCTCTATCAGAAGGCCACATGGTCGGAGATCCTCGTTCTCAACACGAAGAACAACGCCGAGATCTGGGTGCCCCGCCGCTTCCTTGGCGAAGTGTCGAAGATCGACGAGCCGGTCATGATCGTAGGCTTGAAGCGTGAACTCGAATACAAAGCCGGCGGACTGTGGCCGCACGAGCGCCGGGTGATCGAGATGCCACGCGCGGTGAACGATGTGCCTCGCGGCCCGATCGAAGAGACACCCTCGCCGAAGCCGATGAACGTCACGGGCATCCGGCTCAACGACGGTGCGGAATCGCGCATCGGCAAGTTGATCGTCGCGGTGCTGGTCATCGGTGTGCTGATCACTTTCGGCGTGATCAGCGTGTTCCGCGATCGCAATGATCCGACGCGCGTCACCTTCGTGCCGATCCTTCAGCAGACCATCGGGCTTGGCGCTCAGGACAAGTATCACGATGTGGTCCGCAAACTTGGCCGGCCGACCGAGGATCACTGGAAATCGGATCTTGGAGAACTTCAGTACCGCGCGCTTCGCTACCAGGACAAGGGCTGGTACGTGATTCTGATGGGCAGCGATCGTGATCAGGCGCGCTACATCGGAACCATGGACGAGAGTTGGAAGGCGATCGATGCGACCGACGTCCGTACGCGGGCCATGCTCAACGGTCTTCCGAAGTTCTGATCGCGGGTTCTCACGACGAAGATTCCTTAATGCCCCTCGGACGTTCCGCGCCGTAACGGATCGTGTGGATTCACCGTCCACACAGGCAGAAACCGCGTGTTCGGATGAGCGGAGAAGGCGCGCGATGAATGCGGTATACGGAGAATCGCCGCCCAGGCCGATATAGTATGCTGGAAACGTAAGACTAGGTTCATTTGGGGAGGTCCGTGTATGATGACCGCTTTTCGCAGACTGAGCTTGCTTTCGGCGGCCACGGTTCTGTTCGCGGGATTCGCTCTGGCGCAGACAGGCGCGATCGAAGGCGACGTGAAAGGCGAAGATGGGAAACCGCTACCGAAGGGAGACTGCAAGAAGTCCACTGGTGGCTGCGTGAAGATTGAACGTACCGATATCAAGGGCAACTACCAGACGGCTACTGACAAGAAGGGGCACTTCTTTCACGCAGGCCTGCCGCTCGGTACCTATAATGTGACCCTCGAGATTGATGGCAAGATGCGCGACCGTGTGCAGGGTGTGCGCACCCGGCTTGGCGATCCGATGGTGGTGAATTTTGACCTCGCGGCCATGAGGCAGAAGCAGGAAGCGATGCAGAAGGCCGCGGAGACGGGCCAGCTCACGCAAGAGCAGTCACGCGAGATGTCCGCCGAGCAGAAGGCCGCCATGGACAAGGCGATGAAGGATCGCGCCGCCGCGATGGCCAAGAACAAAGCCCTCAACGACGCGTTCAACGGCGGTATGGAAGCTCTCAAGACGAAGCAGTTCGACGCCGCCGTGCAGTCGTTCACGAAGGCATCCGAACTGGACGCGAAACAGCATGTGATTTGGGCGCAGTTGGCCGAATCGTACATGGGCGTGGGCGGAACCAAGACCGGCCAGGAGCAGACCGACGCTTTCACGAAGGGTTTGGAAGCGTACGGCAAGGCGATTGAACTGTTGCCGACCGATGCCGCTTACCACAACAACTTCGGCTTGGCTTTGGTGAAAGCGAAGAAGTTCGAAGAAGCCCAGGCGGAACTCGAAAAGGCAGCCCAATTGGATCCCACCAACGCCGGCCGCTACTTTTACAACCTTGGCGCGGTGCTGGTGAACAATGGGCAAGTCGAGCCGGCGGGCATTGCATTCAAGCGCGCGATTGACGCTGACCCGAACTATGCGGATGCGCAGTATCAGTACGGCATCTACCTGCTTTCAAAGGCCACCACGACGGCGGATGGCAAAGTGATTCCTCCCCCCGGAACCAAGGAAGCCTTCCAGAAGTATGTGGATCTGAAGCCGGATGGTCCGTTCGCGGAATCGGCGAAGGGAATGCTTGCCTCGCTGGATTCCACGGTGTCCACCGAGTACAAGAACCCATCGGCTCCGCAGCAGAAGAAGGGTACCAAGAAGAAGTAGGTTTTCGACGAAAGGCGATCGGGGGGACGCTTCGCTCCAAGCGGCGTCCCCCTTTCGTGTATTTGCACTCATGATTCGAGCACTGCTCTATGCGTTTCTCAGCATTGTGGTCATCACGTTCATCCGCATGATTGCGGGAGTCGTGATGAAGGGCGTGGGGGACGCGTTCAAGGAAGAAGCATCATCGAAGAGCACGGGTACGCGGCCCACCGGATCTGGCCCGGGTCCCACCAGTGGTGAGTTGAAGGCCTGCAAGACGTGCGGCACGTACGTGCTTGCGGGAGCGGCAAAAACGCTCTCGACCGGCGGCGCGACAGCCTACTTCTGTTCGGAAGAGTGCCGCAAGAAGGCGATCAGTTAGCGCTGCATGGACGAGAGCTGCGCCGGGAACTCGCCCATCCATCCGACGCGTCCCGTTCGATGGTCATACACTGCCCCCACCACCTTGAGCGAACCCGTACCCACTTTGCGCGAGATGGTTTCGCTGCCGCGCATCAAATCCTGTACGGAGTTCCACACGTTGACGCGCGTGGCCTCGGCCAGAAGATCGTCACCCTGCAGACCCGGATTGTAGTAGCGGGTCTTGTCAACGGCGCTCTCCAGAGGCGCCAGCAGCGGTGAGAGTTCAACCGGCATTCGGTCGCCATTGACCGCGGCCCGCGCTACGGGGCAATCCAGGTGGCCAAGCACGATGAGCAGCTTCGGATGCGAGTACGTGAACGTATAGGCGATGGAAGCAGCCTGGTCCTTGGAGGCAACGGCTCCGGCGACGCGGACACAGACGAGATCGCCAGAGCCCTGGCCGAACAGCAGTTCCGGAGTGACCGTGGCGTCGGAGCATGTGAGCACGATTGCTTTCGGGGAGGGTGTGCGTCCGCTTTCGGCGCGCATGGACACCGGCTGAGTCGAGAGGTAGCGCTGGTTGCCCTTGACAAGGGTTTGCAGCGTCTCGTCGGGAGTGCGCAGCTCTGGCTCGAGTTCGGCGGTGACGTTGACGACGTAGGGCGTTTCACGTGCGATCCGGGTAGCGGACGTCCGCGAGCTGGCTGTGCCCCTTCCCGTCGGCCGGGCACGATCCCCGGTCCCTTTTGCGTAGCTGCCTGGCCGCAGAACTGGGGACGTTTTCGGTTCCTGCTTGGCCGGGTCAGCCAGTTTTGGGGCGTCCGGATTTGCCGCTTGAGCCGGTGCGCCATGGCCGGAGTCCTTCTTGCCGTGCTCCTCCTTCCTGCTGTGGGCATCAGGTTTGGAATGTGCGTCTGGCTTGGTTGGGCTCTCCGCCTTGCCATGTGCGCTCGCGTTGCCGTCCTTCTTGACCTCACCCAGCGCCGACGGTTTCTCCTGCCCTTTCAATGGCGCGGCGTCTTTCGTGCCATGGCTTCCCGCAGTTTTGTCAGCGGGCCTGTCTGCAGGTTTCGAACTGCTTCCGAGCGCCAGTGCACCTGTGAGCAAAAAGACCCCCAGCGGGGCCGTCATCCGAGCAAAGGGATTCGTCAAGCGGAACTCCTGGTAATTCCCTCATCGGCAAAGTTCGCCGGAGTCCGCTGCGATCTTGCCGGTTAGATCTGGAGGCCGGCGTCGAGCGCATGCCGGTGCCAGCGCACCGCCGACGCCACAATCGCATCCAGATCCGAACTCTTCGGCTGCCACCCTAACACGCTCTTCGCCTTTGCCGATGCCGCCACCAACTCGGGCGGATCACCCGCGCGCCTCGGACTCTCCTTCACGCGAACCGGGCGTCCGCTCAGCCGCTCCGTAGCTTCAATGACTGCTTTCACACTGTGGCCGTGTCCGGTGCCGAGATTCATTGCGTCCGGCGCACCACCCTCCTGGAGGTACTCCACCCCCCGGACATGGCCGTCTGCCAGATCGTCCACGTGAATGTAGTCGCGTATCGCAGTGCCGTCGGGCGTGGGATAGTCCGTGCCGAACACCTGCATCTGCTCGCGAATTCCAAGGGCGGTGTACACCGCGATCGGGATCAGATGGGTCTCAGGCTTATGCATTTCGCCGATCTGGCCTGTGTTGTCCGCGCCGGCCGCATTGAAGTAGCGCAAGGCCAACCAGCGCAGACCATGCGCCTCAGCGTAGGCTGCAAGCGCATGCTCCACATAGAGTTTCGATTCTCCGTAAGGATTGATGGGCTGCTTCTTCTCGGTCTCCGGAATCGGCACTTGCGAAGGTTCCCCATACACCGCGGCGGTGGATGAGAAGACGATGTGCTTCACGCCGTTCGCCACCATCGCATCCAGCAGGTTGATCGCGTTCGAGAAGTTATTCCGGTAGTACTTGCCAGGATCGCTTACAGACTCGCCAACGTAGGTGAATGCCGCAAGATGGATCACCGCGTCCATTCCCTTGAGGATCTGCGCCAGCGCGGTGCGATTGGCGAGATCAGCCTCCACGAGTGGCCCCCAGCGCACGGCCCAGCGATGGCCCATCGAGAGGTTGTCGAGCACCACCGGCTCATGCCCGGCAAGCGAGAGCGCCTTCGCCACATGGCTTCCAATGTAGCCGGCGCCACCTGTCACGAGAATCCGCAATCGAACCTCCGGAGAGAAATTTCTCTTCATGATAGCGGACTGCCTCCCCTGAACTTCGCCACGAAATGCCATGTATGGTGCACGTTTCACAAGTACGCTCTCGTGCCGCATCGGTAACGCAGGCGTTCTTCCCTGCTGCTTCCCCTCTCGCTGGGAAGCCTTTTTAGCGCCTCCCGAGGATCGTTGCGGCGGCAGGGATCGAGTCTTCGCCTCCCGGAAATACGCGACCGTAACTTCTGAAAAGGGGGCACTCAACAGCCCCCATAACAACTCGTCGCAGTCCGGGTGTCGGCTTGAGAGCCGACACGGCACGCGTGGGCGCGTGCGCTACCTGCGCATCACATACGACAACGCCTTTCTGAAGCAGTGGACTTAGCTTTCCTCGCGTCTGCCGCTTGCCCCTTGCGATACGATGGCCGTATGCCGCGCTACGCCGCCATCGATATCGGCAGTAATTCCGTTCGCCTGCTGATCGCTGAGGTCGATGCGCAGGGTCACATGAAGGAACTGGCGGCGGACCGGAGCGTGATCCGGCTTGGCGAAAGCGTGTTCCGCCACGGGTTCCTGAGCGCCACCGCACTGGACAACCTTTCCACAGTGCTCGGACGCATGTCGGCAGCCATTCGCGAGCACGACGTGGATGGCCTTCGCGCCGTGGCGACTTCCGCAGTCCGCGACACGGGCAATCAGCAGGAGTTTCTGGATCGCGTCGCGGGGGCGATCGGCTCACCAGTTGAGATCATTTCAGGACTCGAGGAAGCCCGTCTCATCCACCTGGGGGTGCAGGCGCGCTGGCCGCAGTCCGCACAGCGCACGCTCCTGGTGGATGTGGGGGGAGGAAGCGCCGAGATCATTCTCAGTGAGGGCGCCGCGATGAGAGAAGCGTTCTCGAAACCGCTTGGCGCGGTCCGCTTGAAGGAGGTGTTTCTTCAGAACGATCCGCCCCTGCCCATCGAACTGCAACGTTTGGAAGAATACATCACGGAGAAGATCGCTCCGGCGCTGGAACGAATTGGAACCGGACGCTTTGACCGTGCCATCGGCACGTCGGCGTCGGCGGCCGCGCTCGTCTGCGCGATCCACCGTATCCCGCGGGCGCGCCGAGAACAGGCTGACCGGTTGAAGGTCACGCGCCCGCAGGTCCACCGTCTCTATCTGGACCTTGCGCGGAAGGACCTTGCCGCAAGGCGCAAACACGTGGGAGTGGGGCCTCGCCGTGCCGAGATCATTGTGCCGGGCGTGGCTGTGTTCCACCGGGTGATGGAAGCTTTTCGCGTGACATCGCTGCACTACCTGTCGGCCGGCGTTCGCGAGGGCATCGTGGCCGATCTTGCGGGCCGCCGTGTGGGGCGGGAGCGCTCCATGCTCGACCGTGATCAGCGCCGCGTGGTGGAACAAATGGCCCGGCGCTACGGCGTGTCCGTGCCACATGCGCGCCAGGTGGCCGCCATGGCGCACCGTCTGTTTGAGATCCTGCACCCCCTGCACAAGCTGCCGCCTCCGGCGGGACGCCTTCTCGAAGCCGCGGCCTATCTGCATGACACCGGGCACTACATCAGCGACTCCGCGCATCATAAGCACTCGGCCTACATCGTGGCGAATTCCGGCATGCCTGGCTTCACCGCCGCCGAACGGCACCTGATCGCGATGTTATGCCGTTTCCATCGCAAATCGATGCCGGCGGCGAAGCACGAAGTCTTTCACGAGATGACGGCGGAGGATCGGCGCACGCTGTTGTACCTGGTGCCGCTGCTGCGCCTCGCCGATAGTCTGGATCGTAGTCATTCCCAGCGCATCGAAAAGGTAGACTGCGATTGGAAAAGCGGAGATGTGATGCTACGGGTCACCGCCGGCGCCGACGCCAACCTGGATCTCTGGGCCGCCGAACGCGTGGCCGATGTGTTCCGGCAAGTGTACGATCGCGATCTACGACTTCAAAGCGGGAGGGCCGCGCCATGACGCTCGAAGCCTACGCCCAGCAACGTGTTGCCAGCCTGATCGACCGGCTGGAAGCCGAGGTAACGCGTGCCGCCACGGAACGGGACGCGGAGGCCATTCATGATCTGCGTGTTTCCATTCGCCGCTTCACACAGGCCCTTCGCGCATTCCGGTCACTGCTCGGCAAGAAAGCCGTCAAGCAGGTTCGCTCCCGGTTGCGCGAGGTGATGGACATCGCCGCTGAAATCCGCAGCCGCGACATCGCTCTTGGATTGTTCAAATCCGCGGAGTTGCCTTTGACTGCTCCGGTCTGCACTCGACTTCGCAAGGAGCGGCAGGCGCACTCGCGAAAGCTGCTCACTCGGGTTCGCGGCTGGCACCGGGAACAGATCTGCGCGCAATGGCGTGAGCTTCTGCGTCTCAAGGGGGCCGAGGCATGAAACGTCTGGAAGGCCGGTGGCGGCCGGAGGAGTCCTGCCTGGCGAATGCGCACCGCGAGCTTCCACGATTCGCGCGCGCGTACTTCTCGGCTGGAAGAAAGGCGGCACGGAAGCGGTCGTCGTTTGCGGAGTTGCATGAGTTCCGCCTGGCGACGAAGCACTTTCGTTACTTGCTGGAGCTGTTTCAACCCTTGTTCGGCACGCGTTTGGATGAGCCGCTGAAACAACTGCGCCAGGTGCAGACACTGCTCGGCGAACTGAACGACTACGAGACGACGCGCCAGTTGATTTGCGCACAGAAAAGCCCGGAGGCGTCCGGTCTGCGCGCGTATCTCGATCGCATGAGCCGCGCGAAGAGCCGTGAGTTTCGCAAGTATTGGACAGACGCCTTCGACGCGGATGGCGAGGCATCGGGCTGGCAGGAAATGTTGTCGCGAGTTGCACGTTCAGCCGGAAAACCGCGATCGAAGTCTCGATCGCAAGTAGTATCCGCCGCCACGCAGCGACTCCCCAAAGGACTTCGCAAAGCAACGCGTTCTTCGGAGCCAGTGACGTAGTCATGGGCTGCTGCTTGTAGCTGGCTGAGGAGATCCAACTTACGGATCGCCGTCAACGTCCCTATACTGAAGATTCGGATGCACTCTCCCGCGGCGAAAACCCTTCGTGCCCGCGCGTTCTTTTCGCAGCGAGGCCCACTCTCCAAATGGCACCCGAACTACGAATTTCGCCGGGGCCAGATCGAAATGGCCGAAGCCGTGGAAGCGGCCCTTGAGGACCATCGCCATCTGATCGTCGAAGCCGGTACCGGCACTGGCAAGACCCTCGCCTACCTCGTCCCCGCGATTCTCTCCGGCCGGCGCATTGTGGTCTCCACTGGCACCAAGAACCTCCAGGAGCAGCTCTTCTACAAAGACGTGCCCTTCCTGCAACAGCATTTCGAGCAGCCCCTTCGGGTCAGCTACATGAAGGGTCGTGCGAACTATCTCTGCCGCCAGAAACTGATCGCCGCCGAAAATGAACCCATCCTCGACGGCCTGGAAGAACTCACCGACTTCAAGCTGATCCGGGACTGGGAACCGCTGACCGAAACGGGCGACCGCGCCGAAATCCGCGACCTGCCCGAAGGCAGCACCGCCTGGGCCAAACTCGATGCGCGCCGCGAGCTTTGCACCGGCCAGAAATGCCCGCAGTTCGAACGCTGTTTCATCACCCAGATGCACCAGCGGGCTCACGAGAGCGACATCATCATCGTGAACCACCACCTCCTGTTCGCCGACCTCGCCGTCAAAGACGAAGAGTTCGGCGGCATTCTGCCCGAGTACACCGCCGTGATCTTTGACGAAGCCCACGAGATCGAGGATGTCGCCGGCGCCTACTTCGGCGTCAGCATCTCTAACTATCAGGTTCAGGATCTTGTCCGGGACGCCAGCGCCGTCTCGCGCCGCAAGAATTTCGCCTCTCCCGAACTCGATCGTCTCCTTATCCGCCTTCAGGACGCCGCCGAGCAGTTCTTCTGGCTCTTCGGCGAAACGGAGGGCCGCCGGGGCTTCTCCGAACACCTCTCCTTCCTCAGCGAGCATCGTGAAAAGTACGAAGACGTGCTGGCGGGATTCGAACTCGTGTGGACCTCGCTGGAACTCATCAAGAGCGCCCCGGAGGACGTGTTGCCCCTGCTCCGCCGCGCCCGTGAGATGCATTCGGCGCTCCGCTTCTGGATGGAAAGCCGCGATGGCCAATTCGTCTATTGGACCGAACGCCGTGGCCGGGGCTGCTTCCTGCAAGCCACCCCCATTGATGTCTCCGCACTGCTCAGCGAAAAGCTCTTCGAACGGATTGACACGGTGATCCTCACCTCCGCCACGCTCACGGTCGCGAGCAGCTTTGATTTTGTGAAGAAACGGGTAGGCGTTCCCGACGCCCGCACGCTCGAAGTCCCCAGCCAGTTCGACTACTCCAGGCAGGCGCTGCTCTATGTTCCCCAGCACCTTCCCGACCCGCGCAGCCCCGCCTTTACCCAAGCTGCCTGCGACGAGATCCTGCGCCTGCTCCACGTCAGCCGGGGCCGCGCCTTCGTTCTCTTCACCAGCTATCAGCAGATGCGTCTCGTTTACGACCGCGTCTCTCTGGAAATTGACTATCCCGCATTGCTGCAGGGCACCGCGCCACGTCACGCCCTCATTGAGAAGTTCCGCCAGACCCCCCACGCGGTCCTCTTCGCCACCTCCTCGTTCTGGCAGGGTGTGGACGTTCCAGGCGATCAGTTGAGCTGCGTTATCATAGATAGGTTACCCTTCGCCGTGCCTAGCGATCCGATTGTGGAGGCGCGCGTGCGCATGGTCCGCGAGGGCGGCGGGAATCCATTTTACGACTACCAGATTCCTCAAGCCGCGATCGCTCTGAAGCAGGGCTTTGGCAGGTTGATCCGCAGCCGCTCCGATCGTGGCGTTCTTTCGCTACTGGACAACCGGATCACCAAACAGCGGTACGGGCAGGTCTTCTTCGACAGCCTCCCCGACTACCGCTTCACAATGGACTGGACGGAAGTGGAGAAGTTCTTTCATGTTTGAAGTCGCCGTATCGGAAACCTTCGCCGCAGGCCACGCACTCCGCAATTATCGCGGCAAGTGCGAGCGGGTGCACGGGCATAACTACAAGGTTTGCATCACCATGCACGGCGAAGGGCTGGACGACATCGGAATGCTTGTCGACTTCGGCGAGATCAAGCGCGTTCTTCGCAAGGCAATCGAGTACCTCGACCACCAGTTCATCAATGATCTGCCGCCATTCGACAAGATCAACCCATCGGCTGAGAACATGGCGAAGTACTTCTGTGAGGAAATGCAGCGGGGTTTGGAAGAGGGGATGGGGAAGGTGCCCGTTCACATCCGTTCCGTGCAGGTCTGGGAAACGGACACCTCTGTTGCGACTTACCGGCCGTAAAAGGCCGGGCTTTGGAATCTAGCGGCCGTAAAAAGCCGCGTTCTTTTCCGCGTAGGCTGCCCACTTCTCCGGCAGATCATCCAGCGCGAAAATCGCCGATACCGGGCATACAGGGACGCAAGCGCCACAGTCGATACACTCCTGCGGGTCGATATACAGCATCTCCGTGGAGGCGTGCTTCTCTTCGTCCTTCTTCGGGTGGATGCAGTCTACAGGACACGCATCGACACACGCGGTGTCCTTCGTCCCGATACATGGTTCAGCGATGACGTATGCCATTGAGGTCCTCTTCTTCCCTTCAATTCGATTGCGTGGCTTGAGAGCTAAAGAATCGGTATAGCATAGCGGCGCGCCGGAACACAAACTGGCGGCAAGGAAACCGGCCCACGGCAGTTGACTTTCCTCTTCGCGCGCAAGTACCGTAGAAAACTGCCATGCGGTATCTCTCTGTCCTTTCCCTCACGCTGATGACAGCGGCTCTGGCGTTCGGCCAGGGACTCGCCACAAAGAAGGCTCTGACTCTCGACGCGGCGAAACAGATCGCGGCGGCGGCGGAATCGGAAGCCAAACGCAACAACTGGAACGTGGTGATCGCGATCCTCGACGATGGTGGCAATCTGATCTATCTCCAGCGCATGGATGAGACGCAGATCGGCAGCATTGATGTCGCGATTGCAAAAGCGCAGAGCGCCGTAAGGTTTAAGAGGCCGACCAAGGCGTTTGAAGACGCGCTTCCAACCCGCCAGGCGATCCTGAAACTGCCGGGAGCGATTCCGGTGGAAGGCGGATTGCCATTCATGGTGGACGGAAAGATCCTGGGAGCGATCGGTGTGAGCGGCGTGCAGTCGAACCAGGACGGCATCATCGCGCAGGCCGGGGTGAGTGTGCTTACGAAACTCGCCGCCAAGTAGGGTCAGCGCACGCGGGCGTTGACCGCTGCTCACTCCGGGGACAGCGTCTCCCGGGGAACAGGCTGAGATCCCTGGAATCTGCGGCGTGGTCAGCGCTTCAGAAAAGCAATTTCAATCCGAAACTCAGAACGCGTCCAGGCCCGGAGGCCGTAACGGCTCCATAGTTTTGCGCGGGCCGTCCCTGTCCGTCGACGCGTACCGTCGTGTTGATGGCCGTGAACGCGGGGTTGTTCAGCACGTTGAAGCTTTCCGCGCGAAACTGGATCCCGAACCGCTCGGTGGGGCGGAAGTTCTTCATCAGCGCGACGTCGTGCTGGGTGAATGAAGGGCCAATCAGGATGTTGCGGCCGCTATTGCCGAAGCGTCCGGGCGTCATTCGCGCGCCGGGGAGAAACGCCTCAGTGTTGAACCAGCGCTCAAGGGTGCGCTCTCCGCGCGGTAGGGATGGCGTGCCAACCACATCGGCTCGAGTGGATCCCGCGCCGATCCCCGCGACATCTTCCGGCACTGTAATCGAGTTCGGTGCGCCACTCTGATAGATGCTGATGCCGCTCGCTTCCCAACCACCCAGAAGAAGCCGTACAAAACGCCGGGTGTCCTTGGCGAAGAACGGCAGCTCGTAGACCCAGTTGACGTTGAGGATGTGTGCGCGGTGGATGCCCGACAACCCGTAGTCGGCGGCGCCATTGAAAACATCCTGGAAGTTGCCTCCCGAGGTGTCGAGCGTGCGGGAGAAGGTATACGAGATTCCGAAGTTCAGGCCGCTGCGATAGCGCTGGTTCAGACCTGCCTGGAAGCTGTTGTAGTTCGAACTGTCGCCGGTGTCCTGGAGATTGATGTTGCCATAGCCCCGGTACCGGCGAAGAGAGTTCAGATTCACGCCCCGGTTCGCCTGCGCCGTCCCGATGGGGAGCTGGTTGATGTTGATGGTGCGCAGCAGATTGCGGCCGAGCGTGCCTACGTAGCTCAAGTCGGCGATCAGCCCCTCGCGCACTTCCTGCTGGACGCCAAGATTGTAGGTGATCACGCGCGGCGTACGCAGACCAAGCATGATGCCGCTCAGATTGGCGGGAAACTCCCGCTGAGTGCCGCCGCCGGGGTTGTCGATATTGCCATCGAAGATGTTCGCGCTACCAGCGAACGGAGGATTGTTCGAGCTACCGCCCAGGAAATCGGTCTGGATGCGGTCATAGAAGATGCCGAAGCCCCCACGGACCGCGGTCTTGCCGTTGGCGCGAGGATCGTACGACAAGCTCACGCGCGGACCCCAATTGGAGTAGTCTGTGGCGGCGCCGCCCTTCGGCAGGCCAACGAAGAGCCTGTTGACGTTGGGGACATCGACGGCGGGAATCCGCCCTTTGGCGCGGTCAGGAAAACCGGACCCGAAGATCACGATGCCATTCCAGGGATCGCCGGCGCCGGAGAGAGCACCATTGGAAGCGAGCACCTGCGGCGCGTTGGCCAGCGAAAAGCGCGTGGGATCGAAGGTCGTGAAATTGCCGAGCGCACTATAGAGCGGATACACAAGGTTGTAGCGAACGCCCGCCTCCAGTGTCAGCTTGCGCGACACGCGCCAGGAATCCTGCACATACATCTCGAGTTGATCCATGCGCGCGAACCACGCCGTATCCACCTGCCCTTCGGTGTAGTTCTGGAAGTTGCCGAGAAGCACGTCGCCGATGACGTTGCGCGTGGAGCGGGCCGCGGAAGTGTTGAAGGTGACTGTGCCGTTGTCGTTGGCGCCCGAGTTGTTCTGATCCTTGCGGCTGCGCGTGTACTGCACGCCGGCCTTCATGGTGTGCGATCCGAGGACCTTGCTGAAGTCGTCGCGCCACTGAAAGGTCGTGTTCAGATTCCGTATGCGGTCGCCCACGTTGTAACCAGTGAAGCCCGCGATGTTGACCGACGGGCCGACACGGTAGTTGTTGGCAGGAAAAATCTCGGGGTAGTTGAGCCCAAGCGTGTCACGGCGCAGAATGTCGTTGGCGGGCAGGCCTTGGATCTGGTTGGCCGTGACGGAAAAGCTCACGTAGTTGATGGTGGTGGGATTGATCGTATAGTTATGGCTGAGCACGGTGGTCCAACCTGGACGCGGCCGGCCACCGGGCACGAAACCCATCGCGGTCCCCTGGAAGCCGTTGAAGAGGTCCCAATCCTGATGTGTGAAACGGTACATCACCTGCTGCCTGTTGGTGGGCAGCCAGTCAACCTTGATCATGTTCTCGGTCGTGTCCGTGCGATTGGAAGCAGTCGCGACGTAGTTGCCGCCAGGGCCCGCAAAGTTCGGGTTGGGATAAGGCCGCAGCAGCCCAGCCCCATTGCGCGAGATGCGCGAGGTGGGAATCACGCGGTCGGCGAAGGGAGCGTTGTTCGCCGCTGGATCCAGGGGTGCGGCGAGTGAGGAGCCCCGGAAGTCACCCGATTTCTCCAACACCGTTGGCACCACGGATGTCTGCACCGTTGCCTGACGGTTCAGCTTGTACTCCTGGCCGCCGAAGAAGAAGAGCTTCTGGCGATCGGTATTGAAACGGCCGGGCCAGTAGACGGGGCCGCCGAGTGTCCAGCCAAAATTGTTGAACCGCAGAGGTGGGCGCGTGCGCGCAAAGAAGCTGCGGGCATCGAAACGGTCGTTGCGGACAAATTCGAATGCAGTGCCATGAAACTCGCGTGTGCCCGACTTCGTAACTACGTTGACCATCGCGCCGCTGCGGCCTCCAAACTCCGCGCTATAGCTCGAGGTCAGAACGCGCACCTCGCTGATCGTGTCGACGTTCGGCGAGATGATGGCGTTGGAGTTGCCGCCATTGTCCATGTTGTCAACGCCGTCAAGCGTGAAGTAGATCGAGTTCGAGCGGACGCCGTTGATGCGGGTTGAAGTGGTGGAGAGCGCCAGCCCGAACGGGTCGAGCCCGCCCACCGTCGCCGAACCGGGGATCAGGCGCAGCAACTGCGTGTAGTTGCGGCCGTTGAGCGCGATTTGCGAAAGCTGCTTCTCAGTGACCACGGTCGACACGTCGCCGGTACTGGTTTGCACTTGCTGGCCCTGCGCGACGACGGATATGGCCTCCGTGACCTGGCCGACTTCGAGAGTGAAGTCGAGGGTGCGCCGGGAAGAGGCTTCCAGTACCACTCCGGTCGATTCCGCCGGACGGAACCCGGACTTGGCGACGCGCACATCGTAGATGCCACGTGTCAGCGACGGGAAACTGTAATAGCCGCTTTCGTCCGTGATGGTTTCGAGTGTCAGACCTGTGGCGGGTGCCGTGGCGCGAACGGCGGCTCGCGTGATGACCGCTCCGCTCGAGTCGAAGACCTTACCCGAGATCTGGCCCACGTTGGTTTGCGCGAAAGCAATTAGCGGAACAAGAAACGGAGTGACAATCGCGAGTCTCATAGCGACTCGAATCCTATCATGCCAGGGAAGCATTCACTGGCAAGCTTATTCGCGGCACAACAGTTGCGCGCGAGCGAGTTCCCGGCCCATGGCGCCACGCCCGATCCCCATCCTCAAGACGGAACTTGCCACCCCATCGCCGCTACAATATAGGATTCATGCGCATTGCCCTCGGCCAAATCAACACGACCGTCGGGGACTTGACGGGCAACGTCGACAAGATGATGCGGGCCGCGGAGTTTGCGGTTCGCGGCGGTGCTGAGCTTGTAGTGTTCCCGGAACTCACCCTCAACGGTTACCCCCCGCGCGACCTGCTGGAGAAACCGAGCTTTCTCGATCGCACGATGGAGGCGCAGGAACGCCTCTCCCGCGAGTCCAGCCATCTCCCTATCGGCATCGTCTATGGATTCGTCGGACAGTCCGACGCTTCCGCCGGGAAGAGAGTGATGAATGCCGCGTGCGTGCTCTCTCGCGGCCGTGCCGTGTTTGAGCAGCGCAAGATGCTGCTGCCCACTTACGACGTCTTCGACGAGTCACGGTACTTCCAGTCCGCCGAGCGCGAGTATCTCTGGCAGTGGCGCGACCGCAAGATCGCTCTCACGATCTGCGAAGACGCGTGGAACGACAAACAGTTCTGGGAGCGCCAACTCTACAAACGCGACCCGGTGGCTGAGCTTGTGCATGAAGGCGCGGAGATGTTGATCAGCATCAACGCTTCGCCCTTTCATATGGGCAAGCGCGCGCTGCGCCGCCAGATCTTCGAGACCACGGCACGCCGCCACCGGATTCCCGTGATCTACGTCAATCAGGTCGGCGGCAACGATCAACTGGTCTTTGACGGAACAAGCTTCGTACTTGGTCCCAATGGCGAGCAACTCGCCTTGGCCCGTTCCTTCGAGGAAGACCTCCTGATTGTCGACATTCATGCGCCGGCGTCGCCGGAGGTTCAGCGTGGCGATCATGACGACGAGCGGGAAGCCGCGTATCAGGCGCTGGTGCTGGGAACGCGTGACTACATTCGCAAGTGTGGCTTTCAGCGGGTGATCATCGGGCTCAGCGGCGGTATCGATTCTTCGTTGACTGCCGCCATCGCGGTGGACGCGGTTGGCAAGGAGAACGTGACCGGAGTTGCGATGCCCGGCCCGTATTCTTCCGATCACAGCCTGACCGATGCGCGTGAGATGGCGGAGCGTCTCGGCATACGCTTCGAGATCTGCTCCATCAATGACGCCTACCAGGCGTCGTTACGCACGCTCGCACCATTGTTCGCGAACCACCGGCCCGATGTCACGGAGGAGAACATCCAGTCCAGACTGCGCGGGATCACACTGATGGCGCTCTCGAACAAGTTCGGCGCCCTTGTCCTCACCACCGGCAACAAGAGCGAACTGGCGGTCGGATACTGCACGCTGTATGGCGACATGTGTGGCGGACTCGCCGTGATCAGCGATGTTCCGAAGACGCTGGTGTACGAGCTTTCACGCGTGGCGAATCGCCGGCACAATGGCGCGATCCCCGAGAACGTGTTCACCAAGCCGCCATCGGCGGAATTGCGGCCGGATCAGAAAGACACGGATTCGCTTCCTGAGTACGACGTTCTCGATCGCATTCTGAAGGCATACGTCGAAGATCTATTCTCGCCACACCAGATTGCGGAAGCGCTGCAACTTCCGCTGGCGCTGGTCCGCGACATTGTCAACAAAGTGGACCGCAATGAGTACAAGCGCCAGCAGGCCGCACCAGGGCTCAAGGTCACTTCCAAAGCATTCGGCATGGGCCGCCGCATTCCAATCGCCCAGAAATTCTTCGAATGAAAAAGCTCATCAGCGCAATCGTTGGAGCCGCGGCTATGGTGTGGGTAGCCGCCAATACTCTGGTGTCGCAACCAGCCGCGCCCAACCGGCCGGGGCCGCTGCCAAAGGGCGGATTTCAACTGGTCAGCGGATGGCGGTTGATGCCCGCGGGCAAGCAGACTCCCGTTGACACGTTTCCGATGGCGAGCGCCCTATCCAGGGACGGCCGCCATTTGCTCGTCCTGAATGGCGGCTACAATCCTCCATCCATCTCAGTGCTGGATGTGAGCACCGGCGCCGAGACCTCGCGCACACGAGTAGACGATGCCTGGCTCGGGCTGACGTTTTCACCCGACGGCGGCAAGGTCTACGTGGGAGGCGGATCGAAGGCCACTGTCTTCGAGTTCGACTTCAACAACGGGCGCTTGAATCCTGCCCGGTCGTTCGTGGTGGTGCCAGAGGAGAAGCGCGAACATCCGGACTTCGTCGGCGACGTGCGCTTCTCGCCGGACGGCCGCCTCATCTACGCGACCATGCTCTATCGCGACGTGATCGTGGTGATCAATCCGCAATCGGGCCGGGTGATTGAGCGTTTCAAAACGGGCCGGCGCCCCTACCGGGTTTTATTCCATCCGGACGGCCAGTCATTCTTCGTTTCAAGCTGGGCCGATGGCTCGGTGTTTCATCACAAGGCCACGGATGGGTCGATCCTGCAGCGGTTGCGGATCGCGCCGCACACCACGGACATGGTGTATAGCACGCGCAAGCCCGTGGCGCCCGAAGGATCAGAGCCGCCTGCCTATCAACACCGCCTTTACGTGACCGCGGGCAACACGAACCGCGTATACGCGATCGGCGTTTCCGAAAGCAAGGATCTGCGCATCGCGGAGGCGATCAATCTCGCATTCACTCCCCGCCAGCCATTGGGCATGACGCCCAGCGCACTCGCTTTGAGTGCCGATGAGAAGCGCCTTCACGTGGTTTGTTCCGATGCCAACGCGGTTGCCGAGGTCGATGTTACCGAGACGCGAAGCCAGGTGCTTGGCTTCATCCCCACCGGCTGGTATCCGACCGGAGTGCACACGCTGCCCTCGAATCGTCTCGCGATCTTAAATGGCCGCGGCGGCGGCAGCCACCCGAATCCGCAAGGGCCACGGCCTGACAAGCAGCCTGCGCGCAGCCATCTTGGAGAGCGCATCGATCAATACGTGGGCACCATTCAACGGGGTACCGTCTCATGGATCGATGCTTTCAACGATGAGCAGCTCGATCGCTGGTCGCAGACCACCATCGCCAACTCACCTTATCGCGACTCGCTGCTCGACGATGCGCGCACTGGCGCCGGGAACCCTGTGCCTTCGAAGCCCGGCAATCCTTCGCCCATTGAGCATGTCATCTACATCGTGAAGGAGAATCGCACCTACGATCAGGTGCTGGGGGCGCTGGAGAAGGGCAATGGTGACAAGTCGCTCACATTGTTTGGCGAAGACGCCGCGCCGAACCACTACAAACTGGCTCGTGAATACGTGCTCTTCGACAACTTCTACGTCAGCGCGGATGTCAGTGCCGACGGGCACAACTGGTCCACCGCGGCCATTGCGCCGGACTACGTGCAGAAGCTATGGCCCAACAGCTATGCCGGACGCCGCCGCCATTACGACTACGAAGGCAGTGATCCCGCCGCGTCGCCACCCGCTGGCTACCTGTGGACGAATGCCGCATCGGCCGGCATCAGCATGCGCAACTACGGCTACATGGTGAACCTGCGCAAGCTTCCCGTTGCCGATGGTATCCATGTCGATTCCGTACGCGACTCGGCGCTTTCTCCGGTGACCAACCGGAAATACCGCGCATTCGACATGGACTATCCTGACGTGGAGCGCGCCAAGGTGTTTCTGGAAGATCTTGCAGCCTTCGAGAAAGAAGGCAAAATGCCGAGGCTGCTCATCATGCGGTTGGGCAACGATCACACTTCGGGCACCGCCGCCGGAAAGATCACTCCCCGCGCCGCGATGGCCGACAATGACTATGCGTTCGGCATGATCGTGGAGGCGGTTTCGAAGAGCAGCTTCTGGCCGAAAACGGCGATCTTCGTTCTCGAGGATGATGCGCAGAACGGCGCCGATCACGTGGATTCCCACCGGGCCCCGGCCTACATCCTTTCGCCCTACACACGGCGAGGGATCATCGACAGCACGGTTTACAACACGACGTCGATGCTCCGCACCATGGAACTGATCCTGGGCCTCAATCCAATGACACATTTCGACGCAGGATCGCGGCCCATGTCGGCGGCGTTTTCGAACAAGCCCGACCCAAGGCCATACGTTGCCGAAAGGCCTCGCATCTCGCTCGAAGACCGCAATCCCGGGGGAACGCAAACGGCAGCCCGCTCCGCGAAGCTCGACTTTTCGGAAGCGGATCTAATTGATGACGACGAGTTGAACGACATTCTCTGGCGCGCGATCAAGGGATCGGAGCCGCCCGCACCGGTGCGCAGTTATTTCTCACGATAGACACCATGCCCAAAATCTACGTCTGCTTCGTCTGGCATATGCATCAGCCTTGCTACAAGGATCTGGTGTCCGGCGAATACCGTCTGCCATGGACGCGGCTTCACGCACTGAAGGACTACTACGGGATGGTGAAGATCCTGGAAGAGTTTCCAGGCGTGCGGCAGACCTTCAATCTCGTCCCTTCGCTGCTGATGCAGGTGGAAGAGTACGCTTCGGGCAAAGCGGTGGATCCGTTTCTGCGCGTCGCGCTGAAGCCTGCCGAGGAACTCACTGACGCGGAGGTGCGCTTCATTCTCCAGTATTTCTTCCAGGCCAATCCCATCCATCTCATCGGGCGGTATCCGCGCTATGCCGAACTGAACGAAGCATGGCGCGCGGCGGATCGCAATTTCAAGCGCGCAAGCCATGTGTTCAATTCCGCGGCGTTGCGCGACCTTCAGGTGCTCTCGCAACTCTCCTGGTTCGAAGAAGAGTTCCTGGAATCGGACCAGGAAGTGATCAGCCTGGTTGCGAAGGAACGCGATTACACCCTCGAAGATCAGGCACTGGTTGGCCGTAAGCAACTCGAGATTCTCGGCAAGGTGATTCCCGTCTACAAGGACTTCGCCGCGACCGGGCAGATCGAGATCTCCGCCACGCCGTTCTATCATCCGATTCTTCCGCTGCTGTGCGATTCGAACGTCGCGCACGAAGCGAATCCTCATGTGCCGCTGCCTCCGCGATTCCGCTTTCCGCAGGACGCCCGTCAGCATCTCGACCGGTCGATTCGTTACGTCGAGGAGTACATCGGAAAGAAGCCCGTTGGTCTGTGGCCGTCGGAGGGATCGGTGTCGGACGAAGCTCTGGAGATCGCCGCTTCGTGCGGATATGAGTGGGCCGGAACCGACAATGGGGTGCTTGCAAAGACGTTGGGCCGCGGTGCGGACTCGATGACAACGTACCGTCCTTACCGCTGGCGCAAGGGCGGACGCGAGATCAGCATGATCTTCCGCGATCACTATCTGAGTGATCTGGTCGGTTTCGTCTACTCGAAGATGCATGCCGAGGATGCCGCGAGCGACTTCGTGAATCGCATCCGCGAGAACTGCCGTCCGCTTCTGGACTCAGGGCGTGACGCGCTTGTGCCCATCATTCTCGATGGGGAGAATGCCTGGGAACACTACTATCGCAACGGCCGCCCATTCCTTCGCGCGCTCTATCGCAAGCTCAGCGAGGAGCGCGGCATCGAAGCCGCGACGGTGAGTGAGGCACTGAAAAATGTCCCCGATGACCCTTTGACCCACATCTCCGCGGGATCGTGGATCGGGGCGAACTTCGACGTGTGGATCGGCTTCGAGGAAGACAACAAAGCGTGGGAGTATTTGCTGCACGCGCGCAACGCCTACGAAGAGACCGATCTCACCAAGCTCACCGAAGAGGAACGAACCCTGGCGCTGGAAGAACTCATGATCGCGGAAGGAAGCGACTGGTGCTGGTGGTATGGCCCGCATCATCACACCGACAACCGCGAGGAGTTCGATCAACTCTTTCGGGACCACCTGGCCAACATGTACCGGGCACTGCGTCTGAAGCCGCCCGCCGAGCTTTCCCGCGCCATTCTCAAGACGCGCGCCAAGAGTTACCAGCAGCGTCCAGTCACTGCGCTGAAGGCCACCATTGATGGCGATGTGTCGTCTTACTTTGAATGGATGGGTGCGGGAGTTTACCGTGTCGACCGGCGTTCCGGTTCGATGCATGGCCAGCGTTTCCTGGTGAAGGAGATTTATTTCGGCGCGG
The DNA here is from genome assembly GCA_016789785.1 of Bryobacterales bacterium. The sequence continues at coordinate 1,044 of JAEUQE010000141.1, read as the reverse complement.
GGGATGGGTACCTGTATCTGCGAGTCGACTTCCTCCCGCCGGAGAAGCTGCAAGACACCGATGTCCATTTGCTGATCAACGATCGCGAGATCCGCTTCACCATGGGCAAGCCGGAGAGTTGTTCCGACGCCGCCGTGAAGCACGCCTACGATCGCATTCTGGAAATCGCGATACCGATCACGCCGGCGGAAACCAATCTCCGCGTGCAGGTATCGGTCTGGCAGGATGGGCTCCCGATGGATGCGCTGCCGCATGAGGGCTGGCTGGAGATCGAAACAGCGCCGTCGGAGTGGTCGGAGTACTAAACAAGGCCATTCGGCCTTGATATCCCTTCGGGATATGGAAGACAGGAGTCAGCAGAAAGAAGACAGAATCGGATCTCCATACCCAAGGTCCTTGGCGAGTATCCGAAGATAGTGGCATTCTTCGACGGAGCCCACAACCATATTCAGAAACCGGGGCTCTCTCGGCTCAAAGCTGCGCGCCCATCACCGGAGGCCTGCTCAAGCCTTCCGCGGGGATCGCGTCCTGGCGAGGAGAAACGCTGCGAACTCGACCCCTTGTATCCGCGCGTCTGGGATCACCTCTACGCACTGCCGCGCGCGGTTGGGCTGAAGGCCGCCGCCTGAACCCTACAACGAGCACGGAATTCTCGCGTGGCTCGCATAAGGGCAACGAACGGCCCGCCTCACCGGAATAGATCTGCTTCTCCTCCGGATGTAACTGCCGGGAGGAGAAACAGTGAGACTATCCGCTTTGCTGAGCTGCATGCTCGCACTCAGCGCAACCGCGCACGCGCGTGTTACCGAAAAGAAAGTTCTGACCATGGAAGGTGCGCGCAAGGCGAATCACCGCCATGATGGATCAGGTCCGCAAGAACAATGCCAGAGGCGTGATTGCGGTGGTGGACGATGGTGGGAATCTGATGGCGTTGGAGCGCGCTGACGGCACGTTCGCCGCGGGCTCCAACATCGCCATCGGCAAGGCCCGTACCGCGGCGCTCTTTCAGAAACCAACGAAGTTCTTCGAAGAGGTGATCGCGAA